>QHXH01000399.1 GCA_003222855.1 Acidobacteriota bacterium | reverse complement strand
TCGCAAAAAATGCGAGACCAAGGGCTAGTAACGCTCCGAGCACGCGTCCGCTCGTATAGCAATACGTCAAGAGCGCCAGCATCATCGCGACCGCTGCAATGGAGCGCCAGTTCCAAGTTTCTGTTGCCTGCGCGTAATAAACCGCTAGCAAGAGGAGCACCAAGGCTAGCGGAACAAAATGTGGTTCCATAAGCAGGCCACGCGTCTCAAAGAACCACGGCGTTAGAAGTGCGGTGGTAGCGACGATGAGTCCAACCTTGAGCTGGCCAGAAATGCGCTTTGCCAACAGGCCAAGTAGCAAGCAACCAGCAAACACCCACAGGGCGCTGAAGATTCGTGCTAGCAGAATACCTGGCGGTAGAAAGCGGAAGACAAATGCCAACAGATAGACCTGTGTAGGGCTGACGTATTGTGTGAAACCATTCGTGAACATCTCGAAGTAGAGCGGAAAGTGCGGTCCAAATTCACCCGCGCCCGTCCGCGAAACGAGGTACGCGTTATAAGCCAGAGCGGATTCATCAACATAGAAGCCCGGCGGATTATGTGAGATGCCGGAAGCGTACACGACAAAAAGCGAGGCAATGCCCGCCGCCCACAATAAAATCCTCGGACGTTTTTGCTTGGAAATCCACGAAGTTTGCATATGAGATACCGACATCCCTTGGGTTGTCGCCTGTTTTCGCCACCGTCTTATTCTGCCGTCACAAAGCCCTATTGTGCATCAAAATCCGGCGATATAACATTTGTCCGAGGGTTGCCGCAAGAAAGAATGAGCGCTAATCTAACCGAGCAATTTTAGGGATGGACAACGGTTCTCTTAGTACGCGCTTGATTTCGGTCGTTATTCCGCTTTACAAGGAGGGTTCCCACCTGAGCGCGTTTCTATCGGATCTGGAAACCGCCTTGCAGGAGACTGGATGCCGGTTTGAGTTAGTTCTGGTTGACGACGGCTCGCCAGATGACACGTGGCAAAGAATCAAAGACGAGGCGCGAGCGTTCTCCAGTTTGCGCGCGGTGCGGCTGAGCAGAAACTTTGGAAAAGAGTTAGCGCTATGCGCCGGTCTTGAACGCGCGCGCGGTGACGCGGTGGTAGTGATGGACGGAGACGGGCAACATCCGCCTTCACTCCTGCCGGTGATGATCAAGAAGTGGCGGACCTCGGGAGCAGACATTGTGCAAGCAGTGAAAACCAAACGCGGAAGTGAATCCTTGACCGGTAAACTTGGCGCGCTGCTCTTTTATCTCATCTTGAACAAGCTTTCCGGCTTTGAATTGAAAGGCGCTTCGGATTTTAAGTTGATGAATCGCAAGGTAGCCGATACGTGGCTCGCGATGCGCGAACGGAATGTGTTCTTTCGCGGAATGACTGCATGGATGGGTTTCACGACGGTCCAGATTCCGTTTGAGGTAGTAGCTCGCCGGACCGGCAAATCAGGCTGGTCTTACTTCAAGCGCTCGAAACTCGCCTTAATTGGAATAACTACCTTCTCGTCTTTCCCGTTGCATCTGGTGACGTTTGCAGGTGTGATCTTTTTTATCTTTGCCGTTGGCTTGGGAATCCAGACTCTCTATCTCAAACTGGCTGGCCGCGCGTTCACTGGTTTCGCCACGGTAATTCTATTGGAGCTGATCATCGGCAGTCTGCTTATGATCAGCCTTGGCATCATCGGCGAATATCTCGCCCGTATTTACGAAGAGGTTAAGGGGCGGCCCCGTTACATAGTAATGGAATCAATCGAACCTAGAGAATGATGCGCTCGATGCGCTAATTGTGTTTACAGATTGATCTGGATTACGCGATTAGAAAAAGTGCAAAGCACATAAGGCTTTCTGTTCGCGATCGCCAGGGTCGAGGCGGCTTCAAGCTTATCAGGTGGCTTCAGTATAACTTAGCAAAACTTGGTGTTCTCTGAAATTTGGCGAATATTGTGCCTTCCGCATTGCAGCAAGGAGCATAGCCTGTTAATTGATGGGTCAAGACCGACGCATGGAAAATAACAGGACCGGAAACCCCGACGGACCTTGATCCAAACGAGAATGCGCGAATTACTTGAGAGAGAGCGTAGCTTTCACGATCGGTGGGCCGAATCCATCGATGTCGATGGCATTCGGGTAAGCGATTACTTTGAAGCTTGCACTGCGCCGGAAAATCGCTTCATCCTTGGCCACCTCGGAGACGTCGAAGGCAAAATGCTGCTTGATCTCGGGTGCGGCGCTGGTGAGAACAGCGTTTATTTTGCACAGAAAGGTGCACGCTGTACGGCAACCGACTACTCGCCCGGGATGGTCGAGAAAGCGCTGAGGCTGGCCGCAGCAAACGGCGTTCAGATCGAAGCTCGCACAATGAATGCCATGGAGATCGAATTTCCGGCCGACACGTTTGATATCGTCTATGCGGCAAACATGCTCCATCATCTGCCGAATCCAACAGCGGCGCTGCGGGAGATACACCGGGTGCTCAAGCCCGGCGGAAAAGCCTGCTTCTGGGATCCGCTCAGGCACAATCCGGTGATCAACGTCTATCGGCGCATGGCCATGGAAGTACGAACAGAGGACGAGAGGCCTTTGGACATCGGGATCACAAAGTTTGTGCAATCGCTCTTTTCCGAAACCGTTTATGATACGTTCTGGCTGGCGACACTGTGGATTCTTCTTCGCTTCTACCTGATTGAACGGGTCGATCCTAACAAACAGCGGTATTGGAAAAAGATTATTGCCGAAAGCGCGCGATTGGAGCCGACGTATCGTCGTCTCGAACGGCTTGACAGGTTGGTCAAGCACGCGCCCTTCATGAAGAGATTCGCCTGGAACATTGCGGTCGTGGCAACCAAGTAGGCCGGCTATTCCACCGACCCAGACCCAGAATACCTAATGAAGCCAGTTTTCTCATTCATTCTTCCGGTCTTCAATGAAGAGCAAACGCTCGAGGAGACCTACCGCCGTCTCGAAGGAATCCTGGACAGCCTCAAAGACAAGGGCGAAATCATTCTGGTGGACGATGGGAGTCGTGATCGTTCGCCCGACATGATGCGCGATTTGCGCCGGCGTGACCCGCGGGTGTGTTACATCAGCCTGGCGCGTAACTTCGGTCATCAGATTGCCGTCACAGCCGGTCTCCGTTTTGCGCGAGGCGACGCGATAGTAGTCCTTGATGCTGACTTGCAAGATCCGCCCGAGTTAATTCCGGCGATGATCGACAAATGGCGCGAAGGATATCACGTGGTCTATGCCCAGCGCACTGCGCGCCAGCGTGAAGGTCCGGCGAAGAAGCTTTTCGCCTACTTGTTTTACCGTGTCCTGCGACTCCTCACAACATTTTGAACGCGCTGCCGGAGCGTGGCCGGTATCTGCGGGGGCTGCGAGCATGGGTTGGCTTTCGCCAAACCGCTGTGCCTTTCCAGCGTGAGCCGCGATTTGCCGGTGAAGTTAAATATACCTTTCGCAAATCATTAAGCCTCGTAGTAACCGGTATCCTCTCGTTTTCGCGAGTGCCCCTCCGCGTCGCCACTTACCTCGGGCTCTTGGTAGCCGGTTGCGCGCTGGTCATGGTTGTGCTGGTGATTTACTGGCGCCTCTTTTATCCAGCGGCGCCGCTCATCGGTTACACGATCATAACGGCTGCAATCTTCTTTCTTGCGGCAGTCCAGTTGTTCTGCCTGGGAATCCTCGGCGAATACCTCGGGCATGTTTACGAAGAGGTCAAAGGCCGTCCGCTTTTCACGTTAAAGGAGGTTGCGGGCATTACCGCAGCTCCTAGCTCGAATGCGAGTCAGCCAATGCCGCGAGCACGCGACGCAGAATTGGCTTCTGGAATGCACTTGAGACCCGATCCCGCCGAAGTTCCAGCCCATAAGCAACGCAATTGACGACGTCGCGTGCGCGTTTCTCGTGCTAGCATCACTATTTTAATTGCGCTTTGGACAGCGAAGACGAATGCGATCCTGAATCGCTAAGCGCAAATAACTGAGATATCTCGGTGTCGGACAGCGCCCGATTGTAAATGCGAACTTCGTCA
>QHXH01000398.1 GCA_003222855.1 Acidobacteriota bacterium | reverse complement strand
GTCAATACCAGAATATTCATTACTCTTCTCGCCACTTCATCAATCGAAAGCCGAGCGAAAGCGTGATTAACGCGGTCACGCCCAGAGCAAACAATTCGTTTCCGATCGCATGTCCGCCGGCGAGTGTGGTCTGCACCGCGCGGGCAGAAAACGTCGTCGGCAGAAATTGCGTGAGCAGCCGGAGCCCGCGGGGCATCATCTCAGGCGAGTAATATATGGGCGCCAGCAACACGAGTCCCGCCCCGAGCGTATCGGTCAGCAATGAGCCTTCACTAAAGCTTCGCGCCCGCGCCGCGACGACCACACCGAGTCCGCACAGACAAAGAATCGTCAAGAGAATCACGACCAGGAGCAGGAAATAGTTTGGCCGCAACTGCGCGCCGAGCAGGCGCCCGATGACGAGGAGTGCCGTGGTGCCAAGCATCGCCTGTGTGATCGCGAAGATCAGCACGCCAAAGACGTAGCTCGAAGGTGCGAGCGGCATCGTCGCGAAAAGTTTAAGGCGGCCGGTAAATCGATTTTCCAGCAAAAGATAACCGAGCCAACTAATCGATGTTAGGGAAAGCGAAAAGATGATTGATCCCGCGAGAAAGCGCAGGCGGGTCTGGTCCTGCTGGGAGCCGGCGCCGCTGACGGCGTTGGCGAACAAATACATCGCTGACGGAAAGATCAGCGCAGCCAACAGGAACGGACCCATCTCGCGGCGCATGCTCGCAAGCTGGATCCGAAAGACGCCGGTGATGTCAGTCATGCGCTTCATCAGTCTCGCTCGGTCTCATCCGTATCGAATGGTTCGCCCGTAAGCTCGAAATACACGTCTTCCAGCGAAGCGCGCGCAATCGAATATTCCGACAGCCGCTCTCGCCCTACATATTGCTGGGCCGCCGCGAAGCTTTTGCAGTAGCGAACGCGCTCGTCGGCAAGAGGATCAAGTGGGTCGCGATGGCTAATTCGATAACTGCGATCGAGGCGTGCGAGCAGTTCATCGATCGTCCCAAAGGCGATCAATTTCCCTTCAGAAATGATGCCAATGCGATCGCTCAAACGCTCGGCCTCTTCCATATAATGCGTAGAAAGAATCACAGTCGATCCGGCGCTGACCGCACGGCGAATGACCTGCCAAACGGCGCGCCGCGTCGCCGGATCAAGTCCGGTGGTAGGCTCGTCGAGCACCAACAGCGGTGGGCGGCCCAGCATTGCGAGTCCAATCAGGATGCGCCGTCGTTGGCCGCCAGACAGCGCGCCAACTCGCCTGTTGGTTTCAGAAACCAGGCCGAGTTCGGCGATTACGTCGCGCGTGGCTGCGACCGCTTCGCGTTTGGAGAGGCCTTTGAAGCGGGCGAAGTATTCCAGATGTTCGCGCACTGTCAGTCTCTCAAAGACCCCGGCGTCCTGCGGCATGATTCCCATCAACTTTTTTACGCGCGCCGGTTCCGCGATCGCGTCCACGCCAAGAACATTGATCGATCCCGACGTGGGCAAAAGTTCGCTCGTCAATTGCCGGAGAAAAGTTGTCTTGCCTGCGCCGTTCGGGCCGAGGATCGCAACGACTTCGCCGGGTCGGACCTCCAAAGTGATCCCACGATTTGCTTCCGTGCCATCGCGATAACGCTTGACGAGATCACGAACGCTAACCGCAGGGGCAGCGTGGTCGTTGCGTCGCTCTGGCGCCGGCGCAAAGGCGATCTGCGAAGTGGTTTGAAGCGTGGTGCTCACGCTTGATCCTCTCTAACTGAGTTGTATGAAATCCAACGCGCCGCGAATCGCCGTCAACGGGCTGTTGCGATACGCGGAAACTTCATAGGGACAGCCGATCTTGCAGCCTTTGCAGAAGTCCCACATTTGAGGCGACTGCTGAATGATCTTTCTCACCTCGGGTGAATCATAGATTTCTCGCAGACTCATCTCGGGCGCACCGCGATGAAGCGAGACAAACGCACAGGGAAACTGAATCGAACCATCGGGCCGCATATTGACAAGGTGCGATGCCGAACGGCACGGGAACTTCTTCGTAAATCCGTCATTGCGATAGAACTTGAAATAGTCTCGATAGAAGCGGACGCACTTGTACTGGTTCTTCAACTCCGTAACAAACGCCGACACGCGGTCGAGTTCATCTTTTCTCATTTCAACGTCTTCGGTCTTCCAGGTTGTGCGCACAACGTTGTGGACCGCTTCGGTGTGAAGCAAGAAGCCGCGCTCTTCGCAGTAGTCCGCGAGCGCCGGCAGATCTTCCAGGTTCGCAAGATCGACAGCGGCGTTGATTTGGATCGTGTTGTGCCGGAGATGCCCTTTGATGTAGTCGAGCGCGTCGAGGATAGTGGGCAGGCCGTCAATGCCACGGCGCTGCGCAAACTTCTCGCGGTCAAGCGTGTCAATCGATACTTCCAACTGATCATGCTTCACGCACGACTCTGTATATTTCTTGAGCGGGAGTCCGTTGGTCGGCATCGACGTATAGAAGCCCTTCCCCGCGGCATACTCGATGTAGTCGGGCATGTTCGGATTCATCAGCGGCTCTCCACCAGAAAAGCTCCAAGCGAAAACACCGAACTCGGCCGCCTCGTCCATCCTCGCAAAGACGCGATCCCGCACGGCACGATCTTCGGGCTGCTGGTTCTGCCAGATGGCGCAGTAGCCACACTTCATATTGCAGTGCAGCGTCGTTTCAAACATCACCATGAAAGGACGATTAAAACGATGCCGCATCTGACGCAGCGCGTTTGTGAACATTAAGGACTTCTTCAAAACGAAGGCTTGCCTCGATTCTTCCGTATGGCTGAATGGCAGACTAATGCGAATTGCTGAGAAGCAAGGATCGTACCGCCACTTGTTGGTGAGGTATGTGCGCGCGAATTACAGTTAAATCGCGCCAGCAAACCAACATACAAACTCCTGGCGAAGAAGTGTGGCTGTTTATGTGAGGCCTTTTGTTTTGACTGAGGCTTTTTGTGCACGACTCTCCGACTCCTGATCTGCTA
>QHXH01000397.1 GCA_003222855.1 Acidobacteriota bacterium | reverse complement strand
GTTCGTCATGCCGGCCTCTCTCGACGCTTACGAGCTGGCGCCCTTTTCGTCACCTCGACTTTTTCGATTAACCGGTGACTGGCGGTCGAGTCGAGATCCAACCCATAAATCCGCTTGAGATCGTTAATGCGGCGACGCGTCTCCTCGCTGAAAGGATGGCGACCGTCGAAGGCGTGCAGCACAATCCCTTCCAACAGATCTCCGAGCGTCATGTCGTGATACTCAGCCAGGCCTTTCAACACCTTTAGCAGACGCTTCTCGATGCGCACGCCGGTCTGGGTGCGCTCTCATAGCTCGCATTACGATTCCGTCACCCCCCCCAGTGGGTCCGTTGATCTTGGTACAATGGTACATACATACCGCGCGAGCGTCAAGCTCTTGCTAATGGCGACGGAGGAACCGCTATAGATTGGACCGCCGCTACTCCGTTCGCTGGTTGAGTCTCAAGCGATGTTGGGTTATTGATAACTCGTGAACCAACTCGGACTTTACCGTCTTGCCATCTTCTTAATCTTGAGCGCGCTTATTGGCGCGTGCAGTCAGGAAATTAAAACAACCGCTCCGAAATTTACTGGCCGCTTGTGGCTGCTGAGCGGCGAGCCCACGAACGGAGCGAATCTGGTTGAATTAACCGCAGCGGGCACGGGAAATGATCTTTCCCCAATGGCCAGCGGGGTTTTCGAAGCGGCGCCGAGTCCGGATCAAACAAGGCTGCTGTACACGACTAAAGATGAAATCATGCTCCGCGATTTCCGCAGCGGTGCGGTCAAGTCGTTAGTTAAGGGCAACAGCTTTTGTCTCGCCTGGGCGCCGGATGGAAATCATTTTAGCTACAAACAGAGATCGCCGGCTGGTCCCACAAAACTGTATGAGTCTGATCTGAATGAACAGGCGAAAGTGATCCTGGAAGACCCGAACGGATCGGCAGATTGCGCCGTCTGGATTGCGATTGATCGTCTGGTGTTCGATCGCTTTGTGGGAGCCCAACAGAAAACAAAACCGGGCGAGACGATCAAGCCGAACACGACGACAATCGCCACGATTGGCGACCCGGTGAAAGTGCATGACACTCCAAAGAAGTGGTCCATCGAAAGTGTCTGCGCCAAAGGAAATAACGCTCTCGTGCGAGCGGCGGATCAAGGACCGCTTCTGATCGCAAAGAACGTGGACCACTTTGAAACGCTCGATCCTTCACCGGCGCCGTGTTCAGATTGTCGCTTCGCCGGTTATGCCGCGCAGAGTTGCGTTCCGTTCTTTATCGAACAACCTACCAGCACAACTACGGAATTATTTTATTTGAACCCGACGAACTGGCAGAAGCAGCGACCTGCATCAATCAACCGGACGTTTTCACCCAATGCCAAGATGCTGATTAAGTCGTCGGCGAGATTAATGATCGTGGGAGACGCGGCGTCCTTGTTTCTCGTTGATACGGAAAGCGGCGAGATCACATCGCTGCTTGCCAAGCCACCCGAGCCGGCATTACCCACGGATGCGAAGGTCCCGATCGTCTGGATCGAAAAGTAGTTTAGAGTTCAGCCTTTAGGCTGCCGTGTGGGGCACGCAAACTAAAGTTTGAACTCTAAGCTGCATTAGCACTGACTGCTTGCGCTACTGCCCCGGCTCGTCAACTTCGCTCTTCAATAACGCGTGCACCTTGTCGCTGACCAGCTCGAAAGCGAAACCCTGACGAATCAAATGATCGAAAAGCTTCCTGGCCTCTTCTCTCGATTTCGGTCTGCCGCGCAAGCGAATTCGTTTCGCAATCGCGCGGTCGATCAGATCTTCTTCCGGAGTTGCGGCAAATACTTCGTCCAGCGCAACCTCGGCAGTTTGCTTATCAACTTTCTTCAACCAGAGATCGCGCTCCAGCCGGCGCCGGCCGATTGGTCTTTCGCGCACCCGCAAAGACGCATAATTCTGCGCAAACTTCGCATCGTCGAGATAACCATACTCACGCAGGCGCGCGATGACTTCATCGACGTTTGCCTTTGTCGCGCCCCGACCTTGCGACAGACGCTCGCGCAACTCGGCCACAGATCGGGGTTTTGCGGCGAGCAACCTGGCGGCGCGCTGAAATACGCGCTCGCGGGCTTTCGCGGGATCGACTACTGCTCGCGCAGACTCTTCCTCTTTCCTTAGTAATCGGCGTCTTCGCATCTGGTGGCTGAGTCCCCCAGGGACGGAATCTTTATAGCCCTTGCATTTACCTTTTTCCACTAAAGCGCCGTAAGCGCGGCATGTTCCAGCCGCTTATTTGGCCATTGGTATCTGCCGCGCCTCCGGCGCTAGAGAAAAGAGAGGCGGCTGGAGCACTATAAATATTTCGTCCCTACGGGACTTAAGAAGCAAATCAAATCGCCAATTGGCAATCGGCAATCTAAAATCAGCACATGGAAGGCACGCTCGTCATCGACAAGCCCGCAGGCATGACTTCGCATGACGTGGTCGCACGTGTGCGGAAGATCATTGGAGAAAGACGGGTGGGGCACACGGGAACTCTCGATCCTTTCGCGACCGGTGTGTTAGTCATCCTGGCCGGGAAGGCGACGCGGCTGATGCAATTCCTGAACGGAGCTGAAAAGGAGTACGAAGCCGTGATCCGATTGGGCTATGCAACGGACAGCGGTGATGTCACGGGTGTGCCTCAGCAAGGGACTCTCACCACCGAGACACAGAGGTACACAGAAATTCACGGAGAAGAGATCGAGAACGCAATGTCATCGTTGCGCGGCGAAATTGATCAGACCCCGCCGATGTATTCGGCGAAGAAGATCAAAGGACAAAAGCTTTATGAACTCGCGCGGCGCGGCGAAGAAATTGAGCGCGCTTCCGTGCCAGTCACGATTAGCGCCTTTGAAGCCATTGAGCGTGACGGCAAGCTGCTGAGAGAAAATGAGGACGGGACACGCGATCTCGCGGTGCGCGTGGCGTGTTCCGCCGGCACTTATGTGCGCACGCTGGCTGAAGACTTTGGTAAACGGCTCGGCCTCGGCGCGCACCTGGCCGAACTTCGTCGCACACGCGCGGGCTGTTT
>QHXH01000396.1 GCA_003222855.1 Acidobacteriota bacterium | reverse complement strand
GTCTTGAAAACGAGAATCGGCGATCTCCACCAGGGCAATAATCACTTCCTCATCCGTACGCCCCCGTAGATCGGCAATCCCGTATTCGGTAACCACGATGTCCCGCAGATGGCGAGGGATGGTGACATGACCGTAGTTCCACCGGATGTTTGAACGTAACTTGCCGTCTCTCTCTTTGGTGCTCCTGATCATCAAGATAGAGCGCCCGTCCTCCAACTCGTGGGCCATTGCCACGAAGTTGTATTGCCCGCCCACACCGCTCAGAACACGTCCGTCTTCCAGTCCATCCGAAGCGACAGCGCCAGTGAGAGTGACGACTAGCCCGGTATTCACAAATCTCGCCGCCTGGCGCTGTGGCCGCTTAAGCTCTTCTTCTCCGTAGAGTTCATTGACATAGGAGATCCCAGTCATGCAGATCTGTTCGCGCTCCGAGCGGTCCATCTGGCGAAGATTATCGTAGAATTTTCGAGGGCCGAGAAAGAAGCAGGCATGGACGAAGTGTCCGCCCTTCAGCTTAGTACCGAGACAATGCCGAGCAATATCTTTCTTCGTATTGAACGAATGGAGCCGGCTTCGTAGCTCAACTCCGGTTTGAAAATTCCAAACTCCTGGAGAAAGCTGAAGTCCTCTGTGGTCAAGTGCGCAGAAATAACGCCGGCCTCGATCAACACATCAAGCGTCGCGGATCCCACCTCCTCACTAATCTGACCGTCGTTCAGTAGGCGTTGAAGGCCAGCATGACCATAAACCCTTCGCCGTAAGATTCCGCTCCGGTGGAGGTCAAGGAAACCATCCACCAACATCTCAGACGAAGCATAAAGTCCCCGCTCAAATGGATCAGTTCCTCCCAGTCGCTTAATTATTTTGCCAAACCGCTTAAGCACGCCGGCCTCGTTGAGGATTTCGCGGTAGAGATCATTCTGTGCGTGTCTGAGCTTGAGCAAGTAAGTGACTGCATCCTCCAGAGCGCCGATTCCGATCTGAAGTGTGCCGCCATCTCTGATGAGCGAAGTTACGTGGAGCGCTATTAGATACTCGACCGTATCCACAGGGCGATTCGGCGGACCGAAAAGCGGAAATTCATATTTTGGATCCTCGACAATGGCGTCGAAGTAAGATGATCCGACGCAAGCATCTCCGTACATGAACGGTAAATTACGGTTGACTTGTGCCAGTAGCGCAATCTTTGCGCCCTCACGTTTTGCCTCGCGCACTCGCGGCACTAGATCGAGAGTGATGTCAGGATTACAACTCAGGCTGTATTGGCTGACACCATCCTCCTCCGTTTTGCTCACTAGCTGGGCGAGCACGTTGACGCGAGCGTCAAGTAGGTCTCTTACCACATGAGTGTAGTTGCTGCTCATGTAGTTCTGCTGCGCGAGCGGACTATTGAGTAAGCTCCCAGGCTGGAAATAGAACTCTGTTACCCGAATGTTATCTGGTAGTCGGCCGCGCTTCAGCGGCTCCAGGTACTCCAACTCGGGATAGCCAGGGAAAATTCGCTCGGCGAGAGGCTCCAGGTAGCGCCGTTCGAGTTCGCTCTTCCAGCGCGGACGGCCAAGCGTGAGCGCCGTGAAAATGTGCAAGTCGATGCGCGGATCTTCGTACGCGCGCCGGAAGAACTCATTCACCAAATGATTTGCTTTGCCGAGTCCGAGCGGAGTGCCCAGAGCGATGCGCCTGCCAACCTTGCGGAGAGTGTCCTCGACACAGGTTTCTACGTCAGAATAATAGCTGGGGTTATTGTTCATCGCTCCTCGCTCTGCCTTATCTGTTCGTAGAGCCTCAGAACATATTCACGTAGCCATGCGGCTCCCGCCTCAAAGTCCAAATGATCCGGGATTTGAACCGGCTCGGCAAAATGGACCACATAACGGCGGCGTGGCCAGGCGCGCTCGCTTATCCAGACCGCGATTGGAACAATTAGTGCCCCTGATTTCCGCTGAAGGTACACAACCCCGGGCGCGAATTCGCCGACAGGAGGCTCACGCTTCCTCCAGATTTCTCCTTCCGGGAAAATTGCAATCACATCGCCCTGGTTCAGCGCCACGAGCAGACCCCGGACCTTCTCAGGGTGAAAACCTTTGTCGTTATCTTCAGGTGGCAGCTCGATTACGCCCTCGAGCCGGTAGACGAACCTGATCAGCGGCTTGAACCAATTCAACCATCGTAAGGGACCAACAAAGGTCTGTGTTGCCAGCGTCCGAATCGGGACCAATGCGCGCCAGCGACGAAAGTTCAATGCGATCATTAGCAGACAGGGATCGAGGACCGTCTTGTGCATAGAAGCGAAAATTAAGCAGTGCTTAGAGTTTAATCTGAACTCGCCTGACGGGAAGTGGGCGCGCACGGAATAACGCACCCGTAGGAGCTGACCAATAATCCATGAAACGCATTGGCTCGTTACGACAATGGATCGGTAAGCAATGCTTTCCGCCACGTTAGATTCTTTCCGATTTTTCCCAACGCTTTACTTGATCACATCAGTTAGCCAGTTTTTGCTTTGGCTTACCATATAAATCGCGCAGTTCCTTCTTGGCGGCCTCAAGACGTTTTCGGCGTGATTTGGAAAGCGTCTTTCCAGCGCGATTGATATAAAAGGTAAGCATGGACATCGCCGAGCGAAAAGGGTCGGCCTTGCGGCGCTTACTTCGATCAGCCGAACGCTTCAGCGAACGGGCAATACTTCCGGGGTCATCTTTAGAGAAAACTCCCTGTTCAAGATCAAGCGCGTTACTCTCTTGTGTTACGCGCTGAGACCAGCGCTTCTGCTTATTAGTCGCCATACTTCAATCGCCTTTGACATTAATGACTTGCTTCAGGGTGTGATTGACCTGTACCAACTCTCTACTGTTTTCCATTACCTCATCGATGTCCTTATAAGCCATGGGAATTTCGTCTATGAGTGACTTTGAATGTCTGAAGGAAATATCTCCCATAGCTTCCTCAAGATCGTTCATAGTGAATCGACGCTTCGCTTCTGAACGGGAAAAGCGCCGCCCGGCTCCATGCGGCGCTGAATTAAAGCTGAAAGGGTTCTCCAAACCTGAGACGATGTAATTCTGAGTCCCCATCGATCCCGGAATAATGCCCTTCTGATTTTTCTTCATCTGGATCGCACCCTTGCGAGTGATCCAGACTTTATGTCCGAAGTGCCGTTCCTGTTGGGTAAAGTTATGATGACAATTGATTCGCTCGATTTCTATTTCAGATTGATGCCCATCTTCACCATAGAATGTGTACGAGAGCTCTTTCATTACTCGGTCCATCATCTCTTCACGGTTTAGCCGCGCAAAGTCCTGCGCCCAAAGCAGGTCGGTAATGTAGGCGTCGAACTCAGGCGTATTTTCCTTCAGATATGCCAAGTCTCTATCTTTAAGTGGAATGGATTCCTGTTCCATCAGTTTCTGCGCAATCTTGATGTGTTTAGTCGCCAGCCGGTTCCCAATGCCGCGAGAACCCGAGTGCAGTGTTACCCAAACCTGTTCGTTCTCATCAAGACAGATCTCGATAAAGTGATTGCCAGAACCAAGGGTGCCTAAAGCCGTCATCCAGTTCTTATCCACCTTGTCATAATCTTGAGTAGCAGCGGACTTGAGTTCACTAACGCGCTTAATAGCTGTCTCGGTCAGCTTCTTATTTCCGGAGCCCGCGCCGAGCGGGATGCGACGCTCGATTCCCGCTCTCACCTTATCTAAATTGTCGGGCAAGTCTTTGGCGAAGAACTTCGTCCTGACGGCCACCATGCCGCAACCGACGTCGACTCCAACTGCTGCCGGAATGATTGCCCCTTTGGTGGCTATTACTGAACCGACGGTGGCGTCAGAAATATTATTTAGTTGTTCTCTTGCTTGTGGCTCGATCGATTCGGGAGGCAGGAAGGTTACTATCTTGTCGTTTACCTGATACATCACATGTTAAATACCCTTGTCAATGACCTTCGTCCCTGAATCAAATCACCGGCCACGATTGTGATCAGCGCCTGGCTGCGTGTCCGTCAGGTTGGATTCGTCCTTAGCCTGATGAGGCGGCGAGGCCTTCTGCGCGCGTGGGTTTTCATGCTCCTTCATTGCTCGGTTCTCTTTGTCCTTGCGCTTATGATCTTTCTTCCGGCGATCTTTGTCTGACATTTTGCTCTCCCTCTTTCCAAAACTACCTTTCACTCAGAGCTTCAGATTTCGAAACGACGCCGGCTTGTTCGTAAGGGGCAGCAGTGTCTGGACTAATTCGATAGCGAAGCAGCGCGCCCACACCTCCTACCGGCTCCAACAAGCTGGCTTCCTCGATGAATGTTA
>QHXH01000395.1 GCA_003222855.1 Acidobacteriota bacterium | reverse complement strand
CTGCCCCGCTTGCTACGGTTCTTGAAGCCAGTGAACCACTCGACAATCCGTCTCTTTTCACGTAAAGAGTTTGGCTGATGTCCAGGAAAACAGATGTGCCTATGCCGGCGGCCGCGGACGACGCTGAACAGCAATTGATCCGCGGCGTCAGCCTTTGGGGCGCGACTACGCTGAATATGATCGACATGATCGGTGTCGGGCCGTTCATCACCATTCCTCTCATCATTGCGGCGATGGGTGGGCCGCAGGCGATGCTCGGCTGGATCTTAGGCGCCCTGTTGGTCGTTTGCGATGGGCTTGTCTGGGCCGAACTCGGAGCGGCGCTCCCAGGTTCGGGCGGTTCTTATCGTTACTTGTCGGAGATTTACGGCGCGAGAAAGTTCGGCCGCCTGATGTCGTTTCTTTTCATCTGGCAACTCACATTCAGCGCGCCGCTTTCGATTGCATCGGGCAGCATCGGGCTGGCCCAATACGCCACGTACATCTTCCCTGGCCTCGGCCAGGAGACAAAAGTTACGTTCCCGATTCTCGGCAACGTCGAGATTAACGCGATTCCGGTTGCGCTCGCGGCTATCGCCGCCGTTGGCCTGGCGGTCTTCCTGCTCTATCGCCGCATTACATTGATAGAAAGGCTTTCGAAATTTCTGTGGGTTGGCGTCATGTTGACGATCCTATGGGTCATCTTTGCCGGTGTCACACACTTTGATCCGAAACTGGCGTTCGACTTTCCGCCGGGCGCATTCACGCTGCGCCCCGAATTCTTCACCGGTCTGGGCGCGGCGCTGCTGGTCTCGGTTTACGATTACTGGGGCTATTACAACGTTTGCTTCTTCGGTGGCGAAGTAAAAGACCCGGGACGGACCATCCCGCGCGCGGTGCTGCTTTCGATTCTGTTCGTCGCGGTGATCTACATCGTGATGAACATCTCGATCCTCGGCGTCGTCCCATGGCGCGAATTTGCCGGCTCGGCCAACACACCGGCGCAACGCTACGTCATCTCCTCGTTCATGGAACGACTGTACGGGCCGAGGGCCGGTCTCGTGGCCGCTGTGCTAATCATGTGGACGGCGTTCGCGTCCGTTTTCTCACTGCTCCTGGGCTACTCGCGCGTGCCTTTTGCGGCGGCGCGTGACGGCAACTACTTCCGCCTCTTCGCCCGCGTCCATCCACGCCATCGCATTCCTTATGTTTCGTTGCTGGTGATGGGGGGAATCGCCACCCTGTTCTGTTTCTTCCGGCTGGCAGACGTGATCGCGGCGCTCGTAGTGATTCGCATTCTGGTGCAGTTCCTCGCGCAGATTGCCGGTGTGATCGTGTTGCGCGTGCGCCGGCCCGACTTGCCGCGCCCGTTCCGCATGTGGCTTTATCCGCTGCCGGCGCTCCTCGCGCTGGGCGGCTTCATCTACGTGCTTATCTCGCGCAGGAATTTTTTGAAAGAGATACGCTACGCCGCCGTCCTCATCGTCGTCGGTCTCATTATCTACTTTATTCGCGCACGCATGCGCGCCGAGTGGCCATTTGAACGAGCGGAACAGGTTCCGGGATGAAGTTTTTCAGAGATGAAGTGGTAAAGAGGAGCGTAGTCACGGCAAAGCCAGGCGCAATTGACCAGTTTGGTGCTGATGCAGTTTGCTTCGGCTCTCATTCACACCGGCGCTTTAGCGCGGTGTGCGCAGACGCCCAAGGACCAATGAGAAACCGTTTAAACGGTTTCCCTTGTCTGGTCATGCTGGAAACCACCGGGCTAAAGCCGCGGTGTGACTGAGATTCAAACTGCATCAATACGACTAGTTTTTCTCAATTTCCAGATCAGCTACTACCGGAACATGATCAGAGGCGAGCGTGCTGACTATCCAGGCCTTTTTTGTGCGAATGTGATCATCCCGGCGGAACAAGATGTAATCGATGCGTTTCGCCGGCTTGTCCGCAGGATAACTGAAGCCCTGATCGCCGGCGCGATTCGCGGCCCACGCATCGTCAAACTGCTCACTCATCAACTTGTAGGCACCGCCCGCCGGAACATCGTTGAAATCGCCGACCAGAATCAGCGGTCCCTTCACATCCTTCAGTGCCACCAGAAGTTGCTCCGCTTCGAACACTCGGCCATCTTCATACTGATAATCCAGGTGCGTGGTTGTGAAATTGACGACGCGCCCGCCGACGTTCACCTCGGCGCGGATGAAACCCCGTCGCTCGGCTTCGCGAGTGTTTTTATAGAGACGATGATCGGTGGCTGTGATTGGATAGCGCGACAGAATCGCCACGCCGTATTGCCCGCCCTGGTATTTCAAGTTGAACGCGAACGCGTAATCCATGCGCGTCAACTTTGCGAGCTCGGCTATCTCATCAATGCGCCCGGTGCGCTCCACGCCGCGATCGACTTCCTGCAAACCGACAAGATCCGCACGCTGCTGCTTAATCACGTTGGCGATGCGCGGCAAATCGAGTTTCTTGTCCATGCCGACACCGACGTGAATGTTGTAAGTCATCACGCGGATCCGGTTCCGGCCTGCCACAACCGGTTGGGTAGTTTCCGATTTTGAATGCGTACCAGCGAGCCCCAGCGCGAACACCAGGCCGATGGCTAAGGAAACGGGACGGAGCATGTCTTCGGGTTTCTTGATGTATCGGATTTTGTTTCGTGTCGTTTCGTGGTTCGCGTTCTTATGAATACGAACCCGAACAAATACGAAAAGGAACGAACCTAAACAAGGGACATCGGTCGTGAGTCATTACGACTGAGCCTCGGCACTTTCAGGATTCACAGTTTCCGCGGCCTGAAAACCAATCTTGCTGTGGGTGCCGTCGCAGAAAGGTTTGTTTGACGACGCGCCGCACCGGCACAGCGCGATGCGCGGCCGATCATCGGTCGGAATTTTGTTGCCTGCGGTGTCGTAAACATCGACGGGTCCTTCGATGAGATACGGTCCATTTGGTTTCGGACGAATTGATACGTCTGCCATTTTTTCTCCCCCTGAATTTTGATGAAAACGTTGAGCGCATTATCAGGCAGCAAAGGGCAAAGGGCAAAGGGCCAAGTGCACCATCAAGACCAAGTTTCACCACAGAGGACACAGAGAAGAAAATAAAACGGTGGCATTTGTGTGAGTTCGAAACGGGTAATTTCTAATCATTTTATTTTTTTCTTCTCTGTGTCCTCTGTGGTTAAGGTATTAACTGCCCTTTGCGCTTCGCCCTTCGCGCTTTATTCTGTCGCGCATGCTTCTGCACGGCGTAATCATGTTCATTGCGGCGTTCTTTGCCGGAGTGATCAAC
>QHXH01000394.1 GCA_003222855.1 Acidobacteriota bacterium | reverse complement strand
TTTCGTGACGTTATTAATTTCACGCTTTCGGGTGCGCCTTGTCATAAACCTCGATCAACTTTTCCATCGACACATGAGTGTAAATTTGCGTGGTTGAAAGACGTGCGTGCCCCAGCAGTTCTTGAATGTCGCGCAGATCTGCGCCGCTGTCGAGCAAGTGCGTCGCGAACGAATGCCGCAGCGCGTGGGGGCTGATGTCGTGAATGCCCGCGCACAGCCGGATATATTTTTCCACCAGGCGTCCGACCGAACGCGTCGTCATGCGCGTGCCCTGATAATTCAGAATCAGGGGTTGCGCGTCGCGTTTCGTCGCCGGAGCATTCATCAGGAATTTTTCGCGCACTGACAAATACTCGTGCAAGGCCTTCGCAGCCGGTTCGCCAAACGGAACAATCCGTTCCTTCCGGCGCTTGCCGAAGACGCGCAGCAGCTTGTTCTTAAAATCGATCTCGCGCAGATTGATGTTGACCAACTCGGAAACCCGAATCCCGGTTGCGTACAGCAGTTCGAGAATTGCCCGATCGCGTTTGCCGAAATCAGTGTCAACATCGGGAGTTTCAATGAAGCGCACGGCATCTTCGATCGAAAGATGCACCGGCAGTTTCTTCTCTTTGCGCGGAGTAGCGACCAGCTTTGCCGGATTCGATTCGATCACTTCTTCGCGAACCAGGAACTGAAAAAAGGTTCGCAACGCGGCCAGTTTTCGCGCGATCGAAGCCTTCTTCCTGTGATCAGAGTGTAAGGTTGCGAGCCACTCGCGAATAGTGAGGTGATCGATCTGTTGAATGGCCGGCGCGTTTCGCTGAAGCGTATCAACCGAGCTGCGTTTGGCGGTGGACTTGCCCCCGGTTTCAGTTGAGGATGGAACCAGGAAATCGAAAAACTGCGTCAGATCGCTTTCATAATTTCGCAGCGTGTGCGCGCTGACATTTCGTTCGTACCGGAGATGATCGAGAAATTGCGTGAGATGCTGTTGAAGCATGGATAGAAGGTATCATGCCTTCGCTTTGGGTATCTCATGAGTTAAGCGAAGTCGACGTGGAGCGCAACCGTCCCGGTTGCCGCTCTGAGTTAAGATGCAAGCGAGGACGCTTGCGGGTAGTGTCCTACTTTGCGGTTTTCTTTGCGCCTTTGCGCCTTGGCGTGAACCGGACCGGCTGCAAAAGGAAGTTTCACGCAAAGACGCAGAGACGCAAAGCGGCGCGAAGTCAAAATGGGACGCCACTCGCTTGCGCTCCAGTCCGTCTGGAATCTGTTTCACGTTACGCTTGATCGCGAGTCTTCACCATGAATCCTTTGCGCGCTCGCACGCGCGTGTTCTGTCTCGTCTTCACGCGCACAGTGATCAGATGATATTTGCCGTCGCGTTTGTCGGCGGCAGGATAGTAACTAAGGATATATTGCTGTGCGAGGTCGGCTGAGATCTGCGCGAACGTGTCATCCAGATCATTGACTGATTTTGGAATGTAGGCCGCGCCGCCCGTCTGTGCCGCGAACTCCTGCATGCGCCTTTCGGCCGCCAAATCGCGGACGTTCGCGTTGTCATAGACGCCGGTCTGTACCACATAAACCTGGCATTCGTCTGAAGACAGACGTTGCAAAGTGCTCTCGAAATCGTGATCGAGACGACTCGTCGTATCGCGGCCATCCGAGACAATCACGATCACACGGCGGCCGGTGTACGGCTTTAGATAAGTGAGCGCCGCAAAAACTCCATCATAGAGCGAAGTCGCTCCTTCGGGTTTGGGGAACGAGTCGATCGTTCGCTCAAGCCGGGCGACGTCGCTCGTCATGGGTTGTGATAATTCAACAGTCGTTGAGACGGAATAGATCGCGGCTTGATCGAGTGGCCGCATGACGGTGCGAAAGAATCGCATGGCCGCGCGCTTTTCGAAATCGCGCGACGCATCGAGGCTGCCGCTGTTATCAAAGAGCATCGCCATGCGCACCGGTGTTTCAGCGCGATAGATGTCGCTAATTGGCTTTGGTTCCCCGTCCACGGTGAGTTCAAAGTCTTCGATTCGAAGATTAGCTACCGCCGCTCCATGTGCGTCCAGGACCGTCGCCGGCACCGGAACCAGATGAGAGCTAATGCGAACAACATCATCAGGCCCGTTCGTGTTGTTGTTAGGGTTTGATTTCGCGGCCGCCGGCGGCATCACTGGGGGTGGAGGCATCGCCTTCGTCGATTGGCGTGGTCGCGTCCCAGGGGTCGGGGACGGCGAGACCTTCGTGTTTTTTTGCCGCCCCGATTGTGAGTGAGCCGGCAAGGCGTTTAAGGAACACCAGGTCGCACTGACCGCCAGTGCCGTGGCGCCGTAGAAGAGTATGCGAAGCTGTTTATTCATTTCGTCGCCGCGACCAGTTGCGGTTCTTGCGTCAGCGATTCTCGCACCCACTCGTCAAATTCTTTGAGCGCCAGGTTTACTTGCAGCGAGTGGCGATCTCGTTTTCTTTTCACCGACCGCGCCTGGTCTTTCGTCAGAGGTTCCAGCAAAGCAAACGTGATATTCACCGGCTGATAATTTTTGGTTTCCGCGCTCGAAACATAACGTGCCAGTGCCCCAATGGCACTACGCGGCGGCGCGATCAAAAGTTCTTCGCCGCGCATTGAACGATTCGCGTTGAGTCCCGCAAGCCAACCGGTCGCCACCGATTCGACATAGCCCTCTACCCCCGTGATCTGACCGGCGAAGAAGATGTTTGGATGCTCGCGCATCTGCATGGTTGCCGACAGCACCAGCGGCCCGTTGATATAAGTGTTGCGATGAATCTGGCCGAATTGCAGGAACTCTGCGTGTTCAAGTCCGGGAATCATCCGCAGCACGCGCGCCTGCTCGCCATAGCGCAGATGATTTTGAAAGCCGACCATGCTGTAAGCATCAGCCATCAGGTTTTCCTGGCGAAGTTGTACGGCGGCGTAAGGCTCGCGCTCTAAGCGCGGATCGATCAATCCCACAGGTTTCATCGGCCCAAAGCGCAGAGTGTCGATGCCGCGCCGCGCCAGCTCTTCAATCGGCAGACAGGCTTCGAACCAGCGCGTGGCCTCGAATCGCTGCAGCGGAACACTGTTGGCTTCTGACAGCGACTGATGGAAGCGCGCATATTCCTCTTCATTCAGCGGGCAATTCAAATAATCGTCACCGCCTTTGCCGTAACGCGCGGCGCGAAAAGCGATTGAATGATCGATTGAATCAGCGGCGATGATCGGGGCAATCGCGTCGTAAAAATAAAGCTGATCGTCACCGGTGAGCTTCATGATTTCGAAGGTGAGCGCGTCCGACGTAAGTGGCCCCGTGGCGATGATAGTGATGGCGTCGCGCGGAATCATCTATGACCTCGATCCTGGCGTGTGATTCGATGCGTTCGGTTATGTAGGTTGCGAAGCGCTCTCGATCGACGGCGAGCGCCGCGCCGGCAGGAACACGCGTCGCCGCCGCCGCCTCCATCACCAGCGAACCACCGCGACGCAGTTCTTCTTTCAAAAGATAAGACGCTGTGCCAGGCTCATCAGACTTGAGAGAATTTGAGCAGACGATCTCCGCCAGTTTGTCCGTACGATGCGCGGGCGTTTGCTTCACCGGCCGCATTTCAAACAGACGCACGCGCGCGCCGGCGTTGGCCGCTTGCCATGCAGCTTCAACCCCTGCTAATCCGCCACCGATGATTATGATTTCGTCCATAGG
>QHXH01000103.1 GCA_003222855.1 Acidobacteriota bacterium | reverse complement strand
TGAATTTACACCGGCAACTTTTAACGATCCGAAATTGACAGAGCGGCTCGCCGGCGCTTTCGAAAAGGCGCTGGGCGGCGACAACGTCGTAAAATGGCCGCCGATTATGGCCAGCGAAGACTTTGGCCGCTTCAGCCTCGATAATCAGATTCCTTCGTGTATGTTCTGGCTGGGCGCGGTTGAACCGGCAAAAGTCGAAGCCAGCCGCAAATCCGGTAAGCCTCTGCCGTCATTGCACTCAAGCTTGTTCGAGCCGTTGCCGGAACCAACGCTACGCACTGGAGTCAAAGCCATGACCACGGCAGTGCTTGAGTTGATGAAGAAATAATCTCTCCGTCTTTACTGAGAGTTGCACGCGCCGGCCTAAGGAATAAGAAAGATAAGCCGCCTGAAGGCGGAACTCCGAACCGATGGTAACTCCGATTAATCAGCCGCCGCCGGTCAAGAAGACAAACTACCTGCCATGGATCCTGGGAGGTTGCAGCGCCCTGCTCGTCTTCTGGGTCGTCGTCGTTATCGCCGCTTTTGTAATTTATTATTATTATCCTGCGACGAATTCGCGCACCGGTGAAAGGCGTTCTGGTTCCGGAGTGCGACTGGTTGAAGATCACGGCATTGCGACTGTGCAGAAGACCTGGAGCAGTTGCACCGCATACGCGCCCGCGGACTGGACCATCATCGGCAACGAAGAGCGGGTGGGCATGGGTGTCGATCTTACCTCTCCCGACAAGAGCATGGGTGCAAGTTACGGCATCGCCGGTGTCACCGGAGGGGCCTACTATGGAATGAGCACGCCGGAAGATTACATTCAGAAAATGATGCAGGCGGCCGGCATAAACGGACTTGAATTCGAGAATAAGACCCGGCAAGTCGATGGGTATACACTTCGCTACTGGCGCGCCGAATCTCAAGGAAAGCAGCTCCGCGGATTCGCGCTTTACGCCGTCTTCAATACCGGCGATCCGAACACTTACATCATTGCGCTGCGCCTGGGTTCGACTGAGGCGAGCAAATGGGAAGAGCAGAAGAACGTGGTCTATGATGCGGCGGCTTCGATCCGATGCACTAAGCATCTGTTTCCCGCGCAGGAAAACAGCACACGCGAACCAAAGGGCAGTTCCAAAGATCAGATCGAAGAGGATCTTTCGAACAAGCGCCGCGAGGCGACGATGGGATTTCAAAATGTCTACTCGCCGACGACCGGCGAGCACTGGGAAGCTTCTTACAGCGATTACAACCCGACCGGACCGGACGGCCCGGGCTACTACCGCAAGGTCGGTAGTGTCGGTGGCTACGAAAAGCTAAACGAAGGCTTTCCGCCTTAACTAAATTCTATTTCAGCAGATTGAGGAGATTGATTAATGGGTAAAGGAGATCAGCGTTCACGACGAGGTAAGATTTGGCGCGGTACTTTTGGCAAGCGCAGGCCGAAGAGTGGTAAGCGTGTTGCGCCGGCCACTGCCGCGCCCGCCGCAGAAGAAAAGAAGCCGGCAAAGAAGGAAGCTGCCGTCCCAGAGCAAGGTTAGCTAATGCGGGCCCGTGCATCCGATCGCGAACGTGTGTTCGAACGCGCTGAACATTTCGAAGTTGGCGCGCACGGCGAAGCGCTGGCGATCGATCATCTCGAGCGTCTGGGGTACCGCATCGTGGCAGCTAACTTTAGTCTGCCAATCGGGCGCAACACGCGCGAGGTGATCGTGAATGCTGAGATCGACGTGGTTGCATACGATGGCCCAACACTGTGTTTCGTTGAAGTGAAGACCCGCGCCACGGATGATGTTGCGCTGCCGCAGACAAACGTCGACTTGCGCAAACGACGTCAAATCACGCGCGCGGCTCGCAGTTATCGTCGCCTGATGGGATTAACGTCCGCGCCGTTTCGATACGACGTTGTTACGGTGGTCGCAAAACCTGACGATGCCAATCCGCGTATCGAACTCTTGAAAGGTTTTTGGACAGACGGGCAACTGCGAAAAAAGAATTGGCACGATCCGTATTGGGATTAGCGAGTCAGAACCGCCTGCGGTAGCGGGCGGTCAGTCTCACACGAAAGAAAACCGAAGGATCAACCGCCCGCTACCGCAGGCGGTTCCGACAATGACACCACTCGACCATTACGTCGGACAAATACTCGACGACAAGTATCGCCTCGAGAGTTTACTCGGTCAGGGCGGCATGGGCGCAGTGTATCTGGCGACGCACCTGGGGACTGAGCGTTACGTGGCTTTGAAATTGATCGCGCCACAATTCATGCGCAACGAAGAATTCGTCGAGCGCTTCAAGCGCGAAGCGCGGGCGGCCGGACGCTTGCGTCATCCTAACGTAGTGGATGTTACTGATTTTGGATTCTCCAGCAGCCGCGCTGAA
The DNA here is from genome assembly GCA_003222855.1 of Acidobacteriota bacterium. Lineage (GTDB taxonomy): Bacteria > Acidobacteriota > Blastocatellia > Pyrinomonadales > Pyrinomonadaceae > UBA11740. The sequence goes on along the minus strand of QHXH01000103.1, from coordinate 16,841 downwards.
CGTGTTGCCTACCTGGTGATGGAGTACCTCGACGGGTGCACGCTGAGTGACGTGCTGTTCGAAGAGAATCGCCTGCCGCTCTATTGGGTGGTGGATATTTTGGAGCAGGTTTGCTCGGCCGTTCATGAAGCCCATCAACAAGGAATTGTCCATCGCGATCTAAAACCCGACAACATCTGGCTTGAGCCGAACGGACTCGGCGGTTATCGAATCAAGGTGCTCGATTTTGGGATCGCGAAACTGGGAGAGACGGCGAGCGTGGACGTCGAACACTTGCCGGCATCGGATAGTGCGGAAGACACCGCTACCCTCGTACCGTCATCACGACCGATTGCGGCCACCGCAGCCGCGGCCGAAATAGGGAAAACGATCGCTGCTCCACTGGAGAATCTCGAAGCGGCGACCTTGATTCACCCCTCAACCGCAAGTGAAGAACCGGCGGAAGATCAAGCGGACAACGGCGATCAAGTTACCCGCATGTTTCCACGAGCGCGCAGCACCGTCGCCGAAGCGCGGCTAACCGCCCTGCCGCTATCGAATGGCGGAGACACTGGTCTGACTCGAGTCGGCGCCATCCTGGGAACGCCTTTGTACATGTCGCCGGAACAATGTCGCGGCGAACATCTCGACCCGCGATCGGATATTTACAGTCTCGGCATCATTGCTTATCAGATGCTCACCGGCTCGCCGCCTTTTACCGGAGAGACCACGACAATTATTCGCGCGCACAAAGAAAGTGCGCCGACTCCAGTTCGTCAGTTGAATAAGAAGTTGCCGAAGCGGGTGGCGCGAATAGTGATGTCCGCGCTCGAAAAAGATCCCGCAGCGCGGCCGCAAAGTGCAAGCGCCTTTGCAAATGCAATGCGCGCGAACGCCGAAGGACTCGGCGTCCTCTATCGCCGCGCATTCGCGCTTTACAGCGAATATTTTCCAAAGTTTCTGAAACTTTCGTTTGTGGCTCACATTCCCTTGATCCTGCTGACTCTGATACTAGCGGCGCTGGTGATCGCTCAACCGCACCTGTCGAAGCTCGTATTTGGCATTAGCGCGGGTCTCGTCGGGGTGCTGCAAATACCCGCGACGCTGTTTGCGGCCTGGATGATTTCCGCGGTCACTGCGGTGCTCGTGACGCAGTTGGCAGCAGCCCCGCTCAAACCTGTCGAGCTGCGCACCGGGATTAATGTGTTACGTCAGCGATGGCGTCCGTTCCTGCGCACCGGCCTGCGTGTGTTTCTGCGGATTCTCATCGGATGGATCCTGTTTATCATTCCCGGGTTTGTCATGACGATCCGTTACATGTTGTGGTCGCCGGTGGTGTTGCTGGAAGGCGTTCAGGGCAAACCTGCTTTGAAACGCGCCCGCCAATTGGCGGCCCGTTCGTGGTGGACTGTCATTATCGTTTGTATCTTTCAGTTGATAACGCCATCGCTCGTAAACCTGCTCATGGTGCGCTTGCTCGGTATTAGCCGCAGCGTAAAAGTAGGCCGCGGCATACGGGTCACAGGCCAATTCACGTCGTTAACCACGATCTTCGTGATGCCGTTGATGTCGATTGTGCCGGCGTTGCTTTACTTAAAGATGAGACAGTTAGGCGGCGAGACCCTCACCGAAGTGATGACTCACATCGAAGACGCAGAAGGCACGCATAGCAAGTGGCAACAACGCATGCGCTCGCGCCTCACCGTGACTCCGCCCACGCGCCTGCCGACTAACTGACGTCCGGCTCCATTGGCGAGTTGCCTTACCGGGGGCGGCCCGTTCTCAATTGCCCCTTCAAAGAGTACTCGGGCTTCGTCAATCACTGATTGTCTGCGGTTTTTTCGCTCCTGCGCGGCGGCGCGTTCTTCACCCACTTATCGAACCAATTGATTCGCTCCGCGAGAATGTGCAGCAGCGTTTCCCGGCCCGCGTAGCCGTGCGCTTCGAACGGCAGCGTGATATAGCGCACCGTCGCCCCCTGCCCTTTCAAAGCCATGTAGAAGCGCTCAGACTGGATGGGAAAAGTGCCTGAGTTGTCGTCGGCCTCGCCGTGCATCAGCAGGATTGGATCCTTCACCTGGTTCGCGTACCAGAACGGAGACATCTTCGCGTAGAGATCCGGCACTTCCCAGAACGTCCGTCGCTCGCTTTGAAAACCGAACGGCGTCAACGAGCGATTGTAAGCACCGCTCTCAGCAAAACCAGCGCGGAACAAGCGCGAGTGGGCCAACAGATTCGCTGTCATGAAGGCGCCATAGCTATGACCGCCGACCCCGATGCGATCGCGATCGCCCACGCCCATGTCAACGACTTTGTCGATCGCGGCTTCGGCGCTGGCGACCAGTTGATCTACGTAATGATCGTTCGCGGTTTCGCCGGGGCCAACGATCGGCATCGTCGGGTTATCGAGCACCGCATAACCCGACAACAGTAAGAACAAATGCGAATATCCGCTGACGATCGTAAAACGATTTGCTGAGCCGGTTATTTGGCTGGCCGAATCGGGATCGCCGAACTCGCGTGGATAGGCCCATACGATCACCGGCAGTCGCGTTCCCGGTTTGTATCCGGGCGGAAGATAAAGCGTCGCGGATAACTTGACACCATCCTTGCGTTGATAAGTGATGAACTGATGCGTCACGCCGCGAAGTTGCGGCTGCGGATCTTTGAAGTCGGTTACCGCACGGCGCGAATTACTGCTGAGATCGCGAACGTAATAGTTAGGTGGATCGATTGGAGTCTCGTAGCGAGTCAACACGGTCTTTGCATCGTCATCGAGTGGCGCGACTACGGTCTCATAAGCTTTCGCGTCGCTCCGAAACAGACGATCGGTCGCCAACGTCTTAAGATTCAAACGATCGATGAAAGGACGATCGCCTTCAGGCGACGAACCTGTGCCGGTCAGGAAAATGTATTCGCCCGTCTGAATGATCGCGCCGCCTCCGCCGCCACCGCCACCGAAACCGCCGCCGCCGCCAAACCCAGCGGCGCCGCTGTCACGCCGAACCACAGGCGTCCCCGGATTTTCATAAGCAGCGTCCTGCCGGCGGTCCCAAAGTTTGCGCGGCGGCGCGCCTGGCTCGAGGATCCACGTGCGGATATGACGCGACGCGCGATCAGTTTCACTCAGGAGCGCGATGCCCTTTTCCGTAAACGAAATACCTGCATAGCGCCACTCTGTCTTGGCGACCTCGGCCGGTGCGCCGCTGAATGGAGCGCTTATGCCCAAAATCTTATCGCGAAACGGGACCTTATTTTTCAGATCGCCACCATCGAGCGCTTCAACCCAGAGCACGGTCGCCGGTTGATCTTGTCGCCAATGGATCCCGCGCGGACCGGTCTGCACGCCGGTGAGCGAAACGCCTTCGCGCGAAGGAATGTCAGCGATCTTTTTCGCGAGCTGTCCGCTGCGCGACCAGACTTCTATGTCTTGCGGAAATCCGTTCATCGGAATCAGGTGCGAGAACGGCCGCTTGATTTTCGTGACCAGTAGATACTCGCCGGCTGGTGATGGCGTGACGCTATCAAAAATCGCCGGCCGGCCAATCAGTGTTTTGCGACCGCTGGTCGCATCGATCGCCGCCAGCTGACTTGTAAAATAGTATTCAAACAACGCTTCGTCGTGTGCGGTTCTGATCATGTCTTCGTAGGTCGCCGCGGGCGCGGCTTTGCCGCTGGTTTCCTGAATGTTCGGCCCCATCGGCACGGTTGATTCGGCCGGCGCCGGCCCTCGGCCCGCCGGCACCAACTGACAAACCAAAGTCTTATTGTCACGCAACCAATCGCACGGGTCGCCCGTCGTGGCATTCAGTCGATCGAGCCCGCTCAGCAACCTCGCGCGCCCCGTAGCTGTATCAGCAATCCACAATTCGATGCGATCGTCCTTCCGATTTAGAAAGGACAAGCGCGTACTGTCCGGCGAAAAATGAACGTTTGAAATATTCGCTTGCGGCGGGACCATCACCTTAACTTCGCTGTTGTCGGCGATCTTCTTCAAACTGACCGCATAGATTTCGGCGGCGCGTTGGGGCCCATTGTTCTTTGGATTAACGCGCGCACCCGCCAGTCGCAGGATCGGCTGCGCTAGTTCCGCGATCGTCGGATACGGATGACGCCACGTGAGCGCCAACATCTGTTTCGACGGGCTCAGGATCGCCTGCGGCAGCGGCGGCGCATCGAACGCCTCAATGATTTCCTTTGGCGGCAATTGATAGCGCGGTGCTTCGGGAAGGGCAGGGGGCGTCTGCGCGTAAATGAAGACGGCGTTGGCGGCAATGATTAGTAAGGCGGCGAAGACAAAGTTAATTTTTCGCACGGGAAAACCTCCAGAAAACTTTCGGATTAACTCATTGAGAGCGCGGATTCTATCAGAGTTGGAAGGGCCTGCGGTAGGGACGCGGGTAGTGGTTGAATTTCGAAAACGAGGCTCCGCTTTACTGGGAGCGCGGGCGCCTCGCCCGCACTGAGCGCGCAGCGCGAAGACTTCGTTTCATAAAATTTTACTTGGCCTTTGAGAAGCGTCGTCTGGAACTCGGGCGGGCGAGGGCGCCCGCGCTCCCAGTAGCAAGTAGCCCGACTCCTCAACTTGAACCAGTACCGGGTTGTGCTAATTCCTAGGCATTTGAACGCCTCACTAGTGCGGCGATCGCACCGGCGGACAAGTCCGCCGTCTAAACGCTACTTCATCCTTTCACAAACTCATAAATAATATGCAGCGTGACTGCCGACGGAGTTACTTCTGATCTGACCTCTTTTGCTCGCAATTGCAATGCGCCCCCTGCGGGTTGAATGTCTACGCGCGTTGAGAGCTTCTCCAGCGTGAACAACTCAACCGGGTTGTAGCGGCGATCGATTGTTCCCTGCACCATTCCCAGCAGCGGCCCATTCAGAATCGCGGGAGTATTGTTCAGATGAATGTCGCGGACCTGAAAACGCGCGACGAGTGCGTGGCGCGACGCATCATAATCCAGATTGACATCTGCATCTGCCCACCCGGTAAATTCGATGCAGCCCATCAAACTCGCACTGTAAGCACCCGCGAACGCGAGCGAGCCGACAATCTTTCCATTCTCGAAATGAACGGCAGTCCGGGTTCCGTTAACCTCGCGCTTCAAATGAATTTCACTCGGGCATTGCGGGGTGGATTGCGCGCCGCCCATAGTTAGCGGCATCGATGGCTCACTCAGATTGTCGAACATCGCGGTGAGAAACGAATTCAAAAATTGTTCATTGATTGTGACGGTGGCTTCCGCGGCCGCAGCGTTGGCGGCGCGGCGCTCGCGGGTGGCCGCGGATTCCTGGGCGGTCACCGTTTGAACTGCCGCCAGAAACAACATTAAAGCAAGAGCACGACCCTGTATATCGCGCAGTATGGAAGGGGGCTTGCCCCCGCTGGTCTTGGCTTTGTCACGCATCAGTAAAAACCTCTCACATTGAAACCCGAGGCAGCCTCGATGGAAAAAACTGGATAACCGGTCCGTTTGGAGTTCCGCCTTTGGGCGCAATGGTTCGCGTGCGCAAGGGTCCGCCTGAAAGCGGAACTCCGAACTCCTATAATCCGCTGCGCACAATGTCATGCAAGCGAATCAGGCCAACACACACGCAATCGCCATCGACGACGGGCAATACGCTAATCTGAGACGGTCGATCTTCCATTAAGCGCAGAGCATCGAAGGCGAGCGTCTCGGGATTCGTAACGCTCGGATCCCGGGTCATCAGCTCGTCACATTTGATATTAGCAAAACCAATCTCACCCGGACCGATTCTTTGCAGCGATCGGCGCAAATCACCGTCCGTGATGATGCCTGCCAGCTTGCCTTCACCATCGATAACGTTCACTGCGCCCAGGCCAAAGTGCGTGATCGTTGAGATTATCTCCATCCAGGCGGCGTCCGCCGCAATCGTCGGATTTTCCGGGCCGCTGTGCATGAGATCAGCAACCCGCAAAGTCAGACGCTTGCCGAGCTGTCCCGCCGGATGATTCGAAGCAAAGTCATTTTCGGTCAGGCCCTTCGCGCGCATGAGCGTCATCGCCAGCGCGTCGCCAATTGCCAGCGCGACGGTCGTACTCGTCGTGGGCGCGAGATTGAGCGGGCCTGCTTCCTGATCGACCGATGCATCCAGAACTGCGTCCGCGCGTTGCGCGATTGTCGATTTCAACTTACCCACGATCGCGATCAGCGGCACTTCCTTTCGCTTGAGATAAGGCAACAACTCTACCAGGTCATCTGTCTCGCCGCTGTTGCTCAGCATCAGGACCGCGTCGTCCGGAGACACGATGCCCAGTCCGCCGTGCAAAGCGTCTGACGGATGTAAGGGAATCGCGGCGGTGCCGCTGCTCGTCATGGTCGCCGCGATCTTCTGCGCGATGATGCCCGATTTGCCCACACCGAGCACGATGATTTTCCCTTTACAGTTCTTCAAGATCGAGAGCACGCGCTCAAGCTCTTGCGCTTGCAGACGCGACGCGGCTTTGGCGATCGCGTCGGATTCGACGCGCAGCAACTCCACGACGTGCGAATAGTCTGTCGGCTCAGTCATGACGCTTGTTGATATACGACTCGTGCCTGTAAATGCAAGCCGACGCTGGCTAGGTATGCTTTAATTCGCAGCGTCGCAAAAATTTCTGCGCGCGAACGCGAGGGCAAAGAACTGTCCACGAAAACGCACGAACCATCACGAAAAATATTCTTGTATGCGTTAGTGTGACTCGTGGCCCTGGTCCGCATCAGCTAAATTCAGGTAAGCACCACACGGTCCCACGCTCGCCCTTCTTGTAACATCAAGTTAAGATGGACCGCGTAGACATATGCACGGCCTTCGATTATAGTGCGGGCCTTCGCAGTTTTCGCAAACAACCATCCTTCATAGGAGTTGACTAATGTTTGCCAAGTTATTACCGCGTGAAGAACAGTATTTCTCATTGTTCGCGCAGATGACTTCCTACATAAACGACGCGGCCAAGACGCTCGTAGAGATGATGGCCCATCGCGATGGTGATTATCAGGAATACGTTGAGCGCATCAAGAGCATCGAACATGCCTGCGACGATCTGACCCACAACGTGGCGACGCGTTTGAACCAATCGTTCATTACGCCTTTTGATCGCGAAGACATTTACCTGATGTCGAAAGCACTCGATGATGTGGTCGATTTGATCGACGGCGCCGCGCGCGCGGTCGTCATGTACGACATTCATGAAACGACTGAGCCCGCGAGGCAACTTGCCGGGGTCATTCAGCGGATGGCTCTGCAATTGAATGAAGTCGTTTCGAACCTACAAAAACCAAAAGGCGTGACAGAGCGCCTCGTCGAGCTGCACCGTCTCGAGAATGAGGGCGACGACATTTATCAGCGAGCTGTGGGTGGACTGTTTCATGAAACTCGCGACCCGCTGGAGGTCATCAAATGGAAGGACGTTTACGAGAAACTTGAAGCCGCCATCGATCGCAGCGAGCAGGTAGCAAATATCATCGAAGGTGTGATCATCAAGCATTCATAAGTAGCGCAAGCTGTTAGCTTGTGGCTTGCAAACTAACAGTTTCCACCCTGGCCCCACCTTGCTCCGCTATGTTATTTTTAATACCCCCCATGCCCGCGTAGCTCAGTGGATTAGAGCGTTCGCCTCCGGAGCGAAAGGTCGCAGGTTCGACCCCTGCCGCGGGTACCAACTCTTGCCCAATCCTCCAAAGCGGACATGGATCAGACTGTCTCAACTCGTGGCGGAAACGCTTTACGTACGATCTTGCTCGTGGAAGATTTCGACGACACGCGTCTGATGATGAAGATGTGGCTGGTCAGAAACGGCTACCGCGTCATTGAAGCTGAAACCGGAGAAGAAGCAATCAGCCTGGCCCAAAGTGAGCGGCCCGATCTCATCCTCATGGATGTGAAGATGCCGGGGATGAACGGCCTTGACGCAACTCAACGAATAAGACAGGATCGCGCTCTGAGTCGCACGCCCATCGTTGCGGTTTCCGCTTACGGCGCGGAAGAGTATCGACACCTTGCGCTCGAGGCTGGCTGTAACGATTACGTCTCGACGCCGTTTGAGCCGCGGACGCTGGCAAATCTGATTAAGGACTTACTGCAGGACGAAGAATCAGCCCATTCGAATGCGCCGCCAACTGATCTTGAATATTAGAATGCTGCTCTCACTGCTGGTGGCGATGTTCTGTACGTGCGTCGTCGCGAACGCCCAATCGACAAGCTGCCCTCTGAAACCGGATCAGTTGGCAAACGCGCCGGAGTTGTTCGGAGTGCGCCTCGGAATGACTCCACCGGAAGTGAAGACGCTCTTGCCGCTGGTCCAGTTCGGCCGCCCTGATCCATTCGGCGTGATGAAAACGAGCTTTAATCCTCACTTCGATTCGCGCGTTGATAAGACGGCCTTCCCGGACGTGCGCACCATCTCTCTCGAATTTCTGGACGGCAAACTCGTCACTCTCTGGATCGGATACGAAGCGACCTTCAAGTGGCCGAAGTTGGATCAATTTGTCGCCAACTTCAGCAAGTCTTTAAGCGTTCCCGCCGATTGGCCGGTGAAGAGAAACGGCAGAGAATTGTCGTGCGATGGGTTTTCGCTTTTCGCATCGATAATCGGTGGTGGGCCAGGTATTCGCATCACCGATGACACGGCGCAAGACTTAATCGCGGCGCGGGTTGAAGCAGCCCTCGACGCTGAAGAAAAGGAAGTGATTGGCGATATTCGGACCAGGAGCTATTACACGGCCGATTGTGCCGCCCGAGACCAGGTGCCGCAAGCCAGTCGCGCGGTTTTCAAGAACAAGGACGAAGCTGAAAAAGCCGGTTACACCTTATCGAAGGATTGTCATTAGTGGCCCAGACCAGGATCTGATATTCGTTTAGCGGCCGGCTACCGCCCGCCGGATCCAGTTCGGCGGTAGCCGACTCTAAATTTCCCGTGAGGCGAAAGGGGACCATCGTGCTTAAAGAATTCAAGGAATTTATCGCTCGCGCAAATGTAATCGACCTGGCGGTCGGCGTGATTATCGGCGTGGCCTTTGGAAAGATTGTCACCTCTTTGGTTGAAGGAATCATTATGCCGCCCATCGGTCTATTACTCGGTAAGATCGAGTTCTCGAGCTTGTTCCTCGTTCTGGATCATACGAAGGGTCAGCCGATTTCGCTCGCCGATGCGAAGGCCAAAGGCATTCCCGTCATCGCTTACGGCGCCTTCCTCAACGATGTCGTCAACTTTGTAATCGTCGCGTTCGTGATTTTCCTGATCGTGAAAATCGTCAACAAGCTTAGGAAGAAAGACCCGGGCAAGAAGGATTGTCCGTATTGCCTGACGGCAATTCCAATCGCCGCAACTCGCTGCGCAGCCTGTTGTGCGGAGCTGAAAGTAGCCTAACTGCAAGCAAAAGATGAGCTCCTTGACGCTCTGGGATGCGGTTCTTAGAATGAACTTCTAACCCCGTGGAATCGTACAAAGAGTTCTACCGAAGTAAGGAGCATATTTCATGAGCACACCTTTTCAATCGCCAACAGACGGTTCGGAAACCAGAGACGAGTTGTTAGTACATGAACATGAAGCCGAGCACGAGGGCGACCGTGCGACCGTGGGCGCCTCAGTGCGCGAGATGGCGGCGCGCATTCCGGAACAACTATCGGCTATCGGCAGGGACATCAGCCGCACGATTGAGCGCGCGATATCCGCCAAAGGTCCAGGCCGGCGTGTTCGGCACCCGCCCAGAAGCGGCTGCTTTCTTGATCGACGAAGGGATCAAATCGCAAGGACCTTTGTTTGAGCGCGTCGAGCAAAAGCTGGCAGAGATCGAACGGTTGCGTGCTGAACTGCGCGGAATGGTGGGTGAAAACAAGGCTTAAGCTCTCTTTGACCGCATCAGCAGCGCACAAACGAATCCGCTCCATTGCGACTGAATCATGCATCACAATGGAGCGTCTTTGTTTATCGATCGATTCCGCGCTAAAATCTTTTCTTAATCCCCCCAAACGATCTTCAAACAACCGCATCGCGCGGGTCGAATCGAGCAGCTTGTGCAGAAAACTTTTCACGTTCCACACACACCTATCGAACAATTCACTTTAGAAAACGGCCTGCGCGTGGTTTTGAACGAAGACCACTCGGTCCCCGTGGTTTCCGTGGCTGTCTATTACGATGTCGGCTCGCGGAACGAGCGCGAAGGGCGCACGGGTTTTGCTCATTTGTTCGAGCACATGATGTTTCAGGGTTCTGAGAATGTGCCCAAGGCCGCCCACTTTCAATACATTTCGAACGCCGGCGGGACGATGAACGGCACCACGTCGAGTGAGCGCACAAATTATTTTGAGACTTTGCCCGCCAGTCAGTTGCCGCTCGCGCTTTGGTTGGAAAGTGATCGAATGCGTTCACTCGCAGTGACTCAGGAGAACCTCGACAACCAACGCGAAGCGGTCAAAGAAGAAAAGCGTTTGCGTTACGACAATCAGCCGTATGTTAACGGCTTTTTGCGATTGTTCGAGATGAGTTTTCAGAATCCCGCGAATGCGCATTCAACCATCGGGTCGATGGAGGATCTGGATGCGGCAACCGTTGAAGACATCCGCGAGTTCTTTCGCATTTATTACGCGCCCAACAACGCCGTGCTATCAATTGCCGGCGATTTGGATCAGACGGAGACGCGGTCTTTAATCGAAAAATACTTTGCCGCAATTCCGGGTCAGCCGCCGCCGCCGCCAGTGGATGTGAGCGAGCCGGTCGCGGTGGCCGAGCAGCAAGATGTATTCCTCGATAAGTTAGCGCCGGTGCCGGCGTTTGCTCTCGGATGGAAGATCCCGGCGCGTCGAACTCCGGAGTTTTATGCGTTGTCGCTCGCGAGCCATTTGCTGTTTGAAGGAGAGAGCGCGCGGTTGTATCAGAAACTCGTGAAGGGCGAAGAGTCTATCGTGCAAATTCAGGGTGGCATAGACGAACGCCGCGGGCCCTCAGGGCTATTCATCGTGGTGATTCCGAAGCCGGATCACGAAGGCACTCATATTCGCGAGATCATATTCGACGAGATTCGGCAGTTAGCCACCGCTGGTCCGAGCAGTGAAGAGATGGAAAAGTTGCGCAACAACCTCTTCAACGCGGCGGTGCGCAGCCGGCAATCATCGCTGTTTCGCGCTCAGCAGATCGCAGAGTCCGCGCTTTATGACAACGAGCCTGAGCTGTTCAATACCGACTTGCAGACCTATCTCGACGTAACGGCCGAATTGTGCCGGGCGCCGAAGAGGCTGCGCCGGCAGCGCCGCATGAGCCAGGCGAACCTGATCAGCCGACCGCGCCGTTGCCACAAGTTCCGCCGCCTTCGGACGAGGGTTCTGCGGGCACGGCGCTTCCGGTGGCACAATCGCAACCAATCGAATCGAATTGATCGCTACTACGGCCGCGCTTAATGAACACCACAATGCAAGCCGAAACTTTTCGTCGCCAGATGCCGCCACCGCTGGCGTCCCGTCCACTCAATCTTCCCGACGCGTTCAGCGCCACGCTCGCAAATGGTTTGGGATTGGTGCTGATCGAAGACCGGCGACTGCCTTTGATTAGTTTTCGACTCGCGTTCAGATCCGGCGACGCAAACGATCCTGAGAACTTACCGGGATTGAGCGATATGATGTCGCATCTCTTGTCGGAAGGAACTGAAACGCGGACGAGCCGGCAAATCGCGGAAGAGATCGAACGGCTGGGGGCCGCATTGTCAGTTGGATCGACTTCCGATTTCAGCACGGTTGCCGCATCCTCGCTATCAATTTACGCCGACGAAGTTCTCGAACTGTTAGCAGATGTAACGTTGCGATCCACTTTTCCGCAGAACGAAGTTGATCTCGCGCGTGAAAACACGAAACAGCTGTTAATTCAGCAGCGGGCGCAGCCTAATTTTCTTGCCTCAGAGCGAATGGCGAAGGTGATCTTCGGCGCCCATCCTTACTCGTCGATATCGCCGACTGAAGAAATGCTGGACGCTTTAACGCGCGATGATCTGCTGTCCTTCCGCGTTTCAACGTTCATCCCCAACAACGCCGAGTTGATCGTTATCGGCGATTTCGAACACGATGCCTTAATGGCACGAATCGAAGCGTTGTTTGCCGGCTGGAGTCCCGGCGATAGTTCACGGATCCTGTGGCCGGCGCTTCCCAAGCGAACCGCCCGAACCATCTATTTGGTGGATCGTCCCGGCTCCGCTCAATCAAACATAGTGATTGCGAATGAAGCGATTACGCGCACGAGCCCGGACTATTTTCCGATGCTGCTGATGCACACGATCCTTGGCGCTAACGCCTCGTCGCGACTCTTCATGAACCTGCGCGAGCATAAGGGATACACTTATGGCGCGTATTCGAATCTGGATGCGCGACGCCTGGCGGGAACTTTTCGCGCCACGGCGGAAGTGCGCACGGCCGTGACCGGAGCGTCGTTGCACGAGTTCTTTTACGAACTCGATCGCATTCGCAACGACGCGGTATCAGACGAAGAGATCACTAACGCAAAGTCATACCTTAGCGGCGTCTTTCCCATTCGCATCGAGACGCAGGATGGATTGATCGATCAGCTCGTGAACATCAAGATGCTAGATCTGCCGGATGACTATTTGCGCACCTATCGCGATCAGGTCAACGCGGTCAGCACCGCTGAAATTCAAGCCGTGGCCCGGAAATACGTCACCCCGGACGATGCCGCAATCGTCATCGTTGGAGACGCCGCCGAGATAACTGAGCAGGTCAAACCTTATTCAGACAAGATCGAGGTTTACGACACGGAAGGAAATAAAAAAGCAGTAGGCAGAAAGTAGAAAGCAGAAGGCAGTAAGCGTCAACAGCGATGTATTGCTTCTGCTTTCTGCCTTTAAGCAGTTCCCTGCAAACGCTCAACATCGAGCACGCCGGAGACGTTCTTTACCGAACTCATCACCTTGTCCAGGTGCTTCACATCAAAGACTTCGACAGTCACTTCGATGCGGCCTTTCTGATCGGGACCCACGGACGCGCGCGCGTCGCGTATTCCGGTTTTCATGTCGGAAATTGCTCCGGTGATTCCGGCGATCATGCCGGTGCGATTTTCGGTTACGGCCAACAACTTGACTGCATAGGCAGTCTTTTCAGGCTTCGAAGCCCATTCCACGGCCACGATTCGTTCGGGATTAACCATCAACTGTTTCACGTTCTTGCAACGCGCGGTGTGGACAGCCACGCCCTTGCCACGGGTGATATAACCGATAATTTGCTCGCCGTGCAGCGGATTGCAACAGCGCGCGCGATTGACCATTAGATCCTCTACGCCGCGCACCACAATCGCATCGTCGCCGGTAATCAATCGCTTGACCGCGCGCACGCCTGTGCGCAGCCGCGATTCCTTCTGCTTGTCCAGGGCCTCAAACTTTTCCGGTCCCAGATACTTGGCAAGGACATTGCGCGGAACAATCTTGCCGTATCCGATTGCGGCCAGCAGATCATCCGTGCGCCCATAACCATATTCGTTCGAGATCCGTTTCAAATCGCCGTTGCTGTCGCTCAGCATTTTCTTAATCGAAAGCTGGAAACGGCCGGCTTCCTTTTCCAGTAGCTTACGGCCAATCTCGATCGACTCAGTCCGTTGCTGATCCGCGACCCAGTGGCGCACGCGATTGCGCGCGCGCGAAGTGACGACAAAGTTCAACCAGTCACGCGACGGATGCCCATTCGAGCTGCGCACGATTTCGACCACGTCACCGTTTTGAATCATCGTGCGCAACGGCACCATGCGCCCGTTGACGCGCGCACCGGTGCAGGTGTTGCCGACTTCCGAATGGATCATGTAAGCAAAATCCACCGGAGTCGCGCCGCGCGGCAATTGAATGACTTTCCCCATAGGGGTGAACGCGTAAACATCCTTGGGATAAAGATCGAGCTTCAGCGCGTCGATGAATTCGCGCGAGTCTTTCACTTCCTGCGTCCATTCGACGAGCGATCGCAGGACCTTCAGGGCTTCATCGTCATCACGTGGCCCGCGCTTTCCTTCTTTATATTTCCAGTGCGCGGCGACACCCTCTTCCGCGATGAGGTGCATCTGCTCGGTGCGAATTTGAACTTCAAATGGCTGGCCCTTGGAACCAATTACGGACGTATGCAGCGATTGATAGAGGTTATCCCGCGGCGTGGCAATCCAATCTTTGAATCGTCCCGGCACGGGTTTCCAGGCGTTGTGAATAACACCCAGCGCGCCATAGCAGTGACGAATCTCGTTGGGAGTGATCACGCGCGCCGCAATCAGGTCGTAAACCTGATCGATATCGATCTCCTGCGCGCCCAGCTTCTTCCAGATTGAGTAAAGCCGCTTGACCCGCCCTTCAATCCGCGTGAAGGGAACATCGGCTTCCCTCATCTTCTCTGCGATAGTAGCGGTGATGTCGTTCAGAAAAGCTTCGTTTGCGGCGCGGCGCTTTTCCAACTGCGCGGTCAGTTCGCGATAGTCTTCCGGATGAAGGTTCTTGAACGCGAGATCCTCGAGCTCGCCGCGCAATTTGCCCATGCCCAGTCGATGCGCGATGGGCGCGTAAATGTCCATCGTCTCTTGCGCGATCCGGCGCCGCTTGTCCAGGCTGAGGAATTCCAGCGTGCGCATGTTGTGGAGCCGATCGGCCAACTTCACGAGCACGACCCGCACATCGTCGACCATCGCCAACAGCATTTTGCGCACATTCTCGGCTTGCTGCTCTTCACGCGATAGTTTGCTGATGTGGGCTATCTTGGTGAGGCCTTCAACCAGGTGCGCAACTTCTTCGCCGAAATATTCACGGATAGTGCTGGCGTCCGCCAGCGTGTCTTCAACCACGTCGTGAAGTAAACCGGTTGAAACAGAGACGGCATCCAGTCGCATATCGGCAAGGATGTTTGCCACCTCGAGGGGATGGACCAGGTATGACTCGCCGGAAGCGCGCTTTTGCCCGCGGTGCTCGCGCGCGGAGAACAGGTAGGCGCGGCGCAGCAGATTGAGATCCGCTTGCGGATGATTGCGACGGACTTTGTCGCAGATTTCTTCGATGCGAATCATAAACAAAAAACCGGTCTTTGACCTTTGGTCTTTGGACTTCGAAGACCAAATACCTAAGACCAAAGATCAAAGGTCAAAGACCCATCTAATTATAGCAATAGGTGACGCGACTCGAAGAGTCCGCGCCACCTATCTGGGAGCGAAGCTGTGCCTTCAGCGGCTTCTTCTTTCCTGCGGCGCTCGTCAGACAGAGCGCCAGCCCGCTTGCCGGCTATTTCTGCCTGTTTCTCATACTGCGCCTTCTGGTCGGCTTTACCGTCCAATTCCGCCTGTTTGGCGGCTTCGAGCAGAAGGTTCGTTTTGTAGGACCAGGCGGATTCGTTGTTGGAATCGTACTTGATCGCGGTTTCGGCTTCTTCCAGACCGCGCACAACGCACTTCTGGATCATGTCAAAATCCTTTTGGTCTTTCGGCTTTTTGTAAGTGACGTTGGCCTTGCCGTTGTCGGTTGACGTGATCTTTACATCGGGCTGTTCAGTAACTTTGTAAGAACAATCCCAATCTTTGCCGGCAAGTATGGCGTAAGCTTCGGCTCGTTTTTCGTTCGGTTGGTTTGGATCGGCGGCGCGCTTGGTAATCCAGGTGCGAAGACTCTGATCGTCCTTGATGGCCGAATACAAAACGGAAATCGCTTTGAATGCTTCTTCGTTATTCGGGTTCTGTTGCAGCACCCGCTGATAAGCGTCGATAGCATCGCGCGCGCGTTGGATGTTGTCGGGCGAATCGACGCCGGGCTTGTACTGTTGGTGGATTACTCTGGCAATGAAAATCGGAGCGGTTGGGTTCTTAGGATCGAGATACAGGGCGCGCTTGGCGTGCTGTTCGGCTTCCTCGAATTGTCCGGCTTTGTAAGCCCGCGCCGTTTCGTTGAGTTCGTTCTTTGCTCTGATTTTGTTGACCAGGGTGCAGCCCGCGGTGGCGGCGACAAACAAACCCAGGATCGCTGTCGTGCCGATCCGGGACCAGGAGAATCTCATTCTGTTAGCTCCGTTAAAGAAGATGACGCCGTGGCTTTGGTAAAGCGTAAATGTCATTCCCGAGAGAATTGCCGGCGAAAATCGTCACAGTTTTTATTACGGCAGATCGTCAACCTGCAAGCCAACCGGATTGGCGCCGGCTCCTTTGATGGCGTCGATGACCTTCACGACATCGCCATAATGCAGGGCGCGGGGCGCTTTAACGAACACAGTTTTTTCAATGCGCTGGTCCTCAGGGATGTTCGTCGCCGCTTCCATTCCAACCTTGTAAGCGTGCTGCTCTTTGCGCTGTTGGAAAGTCTGTTCCAGTTTCGCTGCCAGCGCGCTCGGGTCGTTAACCGAACCCATCTGATCCTGATTGAGCTTGATCTGAAGATCCTGAGAAATCGACACCACCAAAGTAAGCGGGTTTGGCTTTAGCTTGCTTATGTCTTCATTCGGATCACGCTGCGTCGGGATGTCTGCCTTGAATCTGCTGGGCTTTAGCGGTGTGACCACCATGAAAATGATTATCACGACCAGAAGCACGTCGATCAACGGCGTGACGTTGATATAAGGAACGGCGCGATTGCCGCCAGCACCCATTGCCATAAATTTATCCTCGCTCTAACTCGCCACCCCGCCAGAGCAGCAGGTGGTCTGGTTCTTAGGTCGCCGGAGCGGGCGCTGCCGCAGCAGCCTTGCCCTTCTTTTTGTCGGCAACTAAGCCAATCTTGTCTACGCCTTTTTCACGTACCGCATTAATGACCTTTACTACCTCTCCATAACTAACATCGACGCCGCTCTTTATGTAAACGATCTTGTCTTCCTCTTTCTTGTTGGCCAGCGCCTTTTCGACCGACGACTTCAGA
>QHXH01000393.1 GCA_003222855.1 Acidobacteriota bacterium | reverse complement strand
AGTAACAGCCGAGGGTAGAGCTTAGATTTTAGAGCTTAGTACCTTGGCTGCCGAGATTGTGCCAGGCTCTAAGCTCAAAATTCTAAGCTCTAACCAAATTAGAATCCAGCCCTGATCGGAAACGGACGCTAACTAAACATGAAACGCTGCCCAACCTGCAACCAAACCTTTGAAGAAGACTGGCTGGCCTTTTGTACTCAGGACGGCGCCACCCTGGTTGAGGATTCGCCGGCGAGGGCTGACGAGCCGCCACCGACGATTCTGTCGCCGCCTCCTCCTCCGCCGGCAGGTGGTTGGAGGCAGCCCTCGGGGGACCCCGGTTCCCCTCAATTTCAATCGCAACCGATTCCGCCGCCAGTGCCGCCGTCGAACCTCGGTGGGCCATCAGGTGGTTTTGGTTTGGGTCAGTTTCACCCGCCGCAACAGATGCAGTCCGGTTGGCAACCGCCGCCACCGCCGCCATACGACAATAAGCCGCAACAGGGCCTTGCGCTCGCGTCACTAATTCTGGGGATTATTAGCATACCCGGAATGTTTTGCTGTTACTTTGGAGTTCTTACCGCGCCAGCGAGCATAATTATGGGGATCGTTTCGCTGGTGCAGATCAAGAACGAACCGGGCAAATATAGCGGCAAGCCGCTGGCAATAATCGGAATTGTAACCAGCGTCCTCTCGTTTCTTTTTCTCATACTTTTATTTGCTCTGGGGTTCGCGTCGGCCTTCGTCCAGGGCTTAAATCGGTAGGGTGATTTCGTTGAGTCCCGTCTCAATCGGCCCGGCGCTGGCGTCTCGTGATGATGATTCTCGGTGTCTCCTCGGTCACGATTCGTGTAAGATTCTTTTAAGAGCCTATGTCAATAATCAGCGAAGTAATCGATTCGACGCGCGCCATCATCCAGGGCATGAGCGTAACCCTCTCTTATATTCCTCGGCGTAAACAGACGGTTGAATATCCTGAAGAGCCAGTAACGGTGCAGCCGCGCTATCGCGGTCAGCACCTGCTGCACGTGGATGAATTGGGTCGAGAAAAATGCGTCGCCTGTTTTCTCTGCGCTGCCGCGTGTCCGTCTGAATGCATCTACATCGAAGCGGCTGACGATCCGCGTCCTGCGGAAGAACGCATCGGGGTCGATGAACGCTATGCGAAGGTTTACAACATCGACTACAACCGTTGCATCTTCTGCGGGTTCTGCGTCGAAGCCTGTCCCAAGGACGCGATTACTCACGGCTATAACTTTGAACTCTCGGTTTACAACCGCGCAGATCTTCTGAAGCGCAAAGACGATTTGCTGATTACGAAGCAGGTGCAATCAAAGAATTACCGGGTGGCGTTTTCGGACGAGGACGTTGATTCCGAGTACAAGGAAGTTTGAGGAAGTCGGAGGTCGGAAGTCAGAGGTCAGAAGTCAGAGGTCAGAGTTCAGAAGTCAGACATCCCGTATCGGAGGTCTCCCAATGCAAATCAAGTCTGCAAAGGATTTGAAAGTGTACAAAGCTGCCTACGAGCTTGCGATGAGGATTTTTGAACTTAGTAAGTCTTTCCCGCCCGAAGAGAAGTTTGCGCTAACCAGTCAGATCCGGCGATCTTCGCGCTCAGTTTGCTTGAACCTGCGGGAAGCGTGGGCGAAGCGAAGGTACGAAGCCCACTTTGTTAATAAACTCACCGATTGTGACGGCGAAAATAGCGAAACCGATTCCTCATTGGATTTCGCGAGAGATTGTAAGTACATCACGATTGATCAGCATGTGAAAATGGCGGAATTATGCCAGGAGGTGGGCAGAATGCTGGGAAGCATGATAAGAAATCCAACTACGTTTCTTATTGTCGACCGCTGATCAGACTGCTTCTGGATCTTTCTGACCGCTGATCTCTGACTTCTGACCTCTATGCCTTTCCGTAGCTTTCACTATCGCTGGGAATTCGATCTTGAGTCGTCGCCGGAGCAACTTTGGCCGCTGGTTGCCGACACGAATCGCTTCAATCGTGACACCGGCGTTCCCTCGATTCAGATGCTTCCCGGCAGCGAACTGAAAAACGCGCGCAGACGTCTGCGCCTTAGTGCGTTGGGCATTCCGGTCGAATGGGAAGAACAGCCGTTTGAATGGGTGCGGCCGCATCGGTTTGGCGTCATCCGTCGATATTCAAAGGGCCCGATGAGTGAATTGCGGGTCCGCGTTGAACTGTTGTCGCGCCCAGCTGATGATGGAAGCGATCAACCGGCGATAGGCTCGAAACTAATTTATGAAGTCTCAGCGACGCCGCGGAATGTCATCGGGCTGCTGGCGATTCCGATTCAAATCGGTCTGATCAGTGCGCGCAACTTTGCTCGGACGATTCGCGAATATGACAAGCTGGCAAAGCATGGCTCTACTGCGGGTGGCGAAGCAAAACGGGTTGAGTTTGTTTCCGGCGGCCGCGAACGGCTGCTGGCATTGAGCGAGAAACTTGTTGCCTCCGGAAACGATGAGCAGTTGGTAGCGCTGCTGGTAGATCATATTGAGAACGCCGACGAGTTCGCCGTCGCCCGGATGCGGCCGTATGAACTGGCGCAGCGCTGGCATAAACCGCGGCGCTCGCTGCTCTCAACCTGCTTGTGCGCCACGCGCGCCGGCATCCTGGATTTGCAGTGGAACTTGATTTGTCCTCTCTGCCGCGGCGGCAGCGGAGTCACTTCCTTAAATGAGCTCTCGCCGAAGGTGCACTGTCCTGGCTGCAACATCGACTTCAGCGTTAACTTTGAACAATCAGTCGAGCTTACCTTTCGCCCTAATCCGTCAATACGCGATGTCGAGGTTGAAATGTTTTGTATCGGTGGGCCACAGGTCATGCCGCACGTCGTCGCCCAGCAATTGCTGTCGCCGGGAGCGTCCCGCTCGGTTGATGTTGAGCTCGTAGACGGCCGTTATCGCGTGCGGACGATGAGTATCCGGGGATGGCAGCATTTACGTGTGACGGACGGTGACGCGCGAGCGCGAACGATCAGAGCTTCCGCAGATGGATGGTTGGACGAAGAGTTGGCCGTCCCGAAGCATGCTCAGCTTGAATTCGAGAACGCAACTGACGAAGAACAGTTATTCATTCTCGAGCGCACCGCGTGGAGCGATGATGCGGCGACGGCGGCAGAGGTTACCGCGCTTCAGGTGTTTCGCGATTTGTTTGCAAGGGAAGCATTGCGGCCGGGCGAGCGAATTTCTGTGGGAACGCTCACAGTTCTTTTTACTGACCTGAAGAACTCAACGCGATTGTATCGTGAGATCGGCGATGCCACGGCGTTTGGTCACGTCATGAATCATTTCGACCCTTTGAAAGAAGTGATCGCTGAACACGACGGAGCGCTCGTCAAGACAATCGGCGACGCGGTGATGGCTGTTTTTCGACAGCCGTCGGCGGCACTTAAAGCCATGCTGTCTGCGCAGCAGCGTCTGGCTAATCCACCCGACGGCATGCAACCGCTGAATCTGAAAGCCGGTCTGCACGTTGGGCCGTGCATCGCGGTCACGCTGAATGAGCGTCTGGACTATTTCGGCTCGACAGTAAACCTGGCGGCCCGTCTCGAGGGGCAATCTACCGGCGAAGACATAGTAATTTCGAGTGACGTGTATGCTGATCCAGCGGTGCGATCCTTTCTGAGTGAAACAGCCAATGGCGTCGCTATTCGTCGTTTTGAAATGGCTTTGAAGGGTTAGTAGTGCCCTGATTTGAATTCTCTGCGCCCCCTCAGCGTTCTCTGCGCCTCTGCGGTGAGTGTTTTCAAGCCCTAATTCACCGCAGAGACGCTGAGGTCGCGGAGAATACGCAGAGAAAAATCGAAATTAGGACACCACTCGCCGGTTAGACAGGCAATTGTGCCGGGGCTAAGTTTGGAGTTCCGCCTTTAGGTGGCGATCTGTGAATGAAAACTACACCGCCTGAAGGCGGAACTCCAAACCGAAGTGACGCATGAAGAATTCACAATGCTAATCGAAACTCATGAAGTCACGCGCGTCTATCAAATGGGAACCAATCTGGTGACCGCGCTGGATCACGTGACGATGAGTGTTGATGAGGGCGAATTCGTTTCAATCCAGGGGACATCCGGCTCGGGCAAGTCGACGCTGCTCAATCTGCTGGGCGGGCTGGATCGACCGACGAGCGGCGAAGTGCTTTTTG
>QHXH01000392.1 GCA_003222855.1 Acidobacteriota bacterium | reverse complement strand
TTGATGCCAGACCTCTCACGCAACATCCATGACTACGACTAATACGACCCCGATGGTCAGGCAGTATCAGGAACTGAAGTCTCAGCATCCGGGTACTCTGCTCTTTTTCCGGCTCGGCGATTTTTATGAGCTCTTTTTTGATGATGCAGTCATTGGATCGCGTGAACTGCAAATCACTTTGACCGCGAGGCACAAGGAGCGCGGCGACCCAATCCCAATGTGTGGTGTGCCGCATCATTCGGCCGCGAATTACATCGCCAAGTTGGTGCGCAAAGGTTACCGCGTCGCAGTTTGCGAACAAACTGAAGATCCATCCCCGACGAAAAAGCTCGTGCGACGTGAAGTAGTTCGCATCGTCACGCCCGGAACCCCAATCGATCCGCAATTGCTCGAACCTCGCGAGTCAACGTTCCTGGCCGCAGTCTGCGCCCGTGGCGAAAGTATCGGCGCAGCATTTCTCGACATCTCGACCGGCGAGTTTCGCGCGACGCAGGCGAGTGGCAGCGAATCATGGAAAAGAATCGCCGCCGACATTGAGTCTTACGCACCGCGCGAACTTCTGTTTCCTGAGTCGCTCGCGCCATTGATTCGCGCTGGATTGGCCGGCTTGCCGCGTACTGAACCGTTGCCCCTCGCCAGCAGCAGAAACCCGAGTGTTAACGAGGGTGCCGTTTCCAAAGTTGGCTCCGGGGAAACAACCCAAGCACCCTCGCTCACGCTCGGGTTTCTGCCAGATACGACACTCACACCAGTCGATGATTGGCTTTGGCAGGATGACGATTCTGAAAGCCTGCTCATCAGACATTTTGGGGTGCGCTCGCTCGATGGTTTTGGCTTGACCGCCAGGCACGAAGCAATCACCGCCGCTGCGGCTTGCCTGCGATACACGCAGGAAACGCAGCGCGCGGCCGCTGCGCACATCAGCGACATCGCTTATTTTGAACCACAGGATCACCTGGTCCTCGACAGTGTCACGGTTCGAAATCTTGAACTCATCGAAGCACTGGGCGGCGGTGGGACGGCGCGCTCACTGCTCGATGTAATCGATGAAACGATCACCGGCATGGGAGGGCGGCTGTTGCGTTCGTGGCTGCTGCGTCCGTCGGTTCATCGAGCTGAAGTTGAAGCGCGACACGGCGGCGTCGCAGAACTTCACGCGTCACATATGAAGCGCGACGGATTACGGACGAGTCTCAAAGATGTAGCCGACCTCGAGCGCCTGGTCGGCCGTTTGAATCTTGGTTCCGCAACGCCGCGTGACTTATTAGCGCTGCGTGTCTCACTCGATCGTGTGCCAACGCTTCGCGAACTGCTGGCGAATGCTGAGTCGTCTCTCTTGCAGGTGCTCAATGAATCCATGGACGAGCTGGCCGATGTGCGCGCCCTGATCGCGTCGGCCATCGAAGATGATCCGCCGGCAAAAGTTGTCGACGGTGGTGTTATCAGAAGCGGTTACTCGGCTGAGCTCGATGAACTGAGATCTCTAAGCCGCGATGCGAAGCAAACTATCGCAGCGCTCGAGGCGGAAGAGCGCGCCCGCACGGGTATCAGCTCTTTGCGCATTCGCTACAACAACGTGTTTGGTTACTTCATCGAAGTTTCGAAAGCGAATGCCGCGCGGGTCCCGGCCGATTATGAGCGCCGGCAGACGCTGGCAAACGCCGAGCGATTCACCACCGGCGCGCTCAAGGAATGGGAAAGTAAAGTGCTGGGGGCCGAAGAGCGCATTCTGCAACTTGAATCGGAAATCTTTTCGCTGGTGTGCCGGCAAGTCTCTACCGAAACCTCGCGAATTCAGGCGACCGCCCGCGCGCTGGCTTGTCTCGACGCGGTGGCGTCCCTCGCTGAAACTGCTGTCCGTCGTCGATACGTACGACCAAAAATGCACGACGGCGATGAGATAGAGATCGTTCATGGGCGTCACCCGGTCATCGAAGTTTTTCTCGAAGAGCCGTTCGTGCCGAACAGCGTCTATCTCAATAATTCGACGCACCGGTTGCTGATCATCACGGGCCCGAACATGGGTGGCAAGAGCACTGTGCTTCGGCAGACGGCGCTCGTTTGCATTCTCGCGCAGATGGGCTCGTTTGTTCCGGCCGAGAGTGCGCGGCTGCCGCTACTGGATCGAGTGTGGACGCGCGTTGGCGCCTCGGACGATCTGGCCCGCGGCCGCTCGACGTTCATGGTTGAAATGACCGAGACTGCGGCGATTCTGCATAACGCGACGCCGCGCTCGCTGGTCCTGCTTGATGAAATTGGACGCGGCACTGCGACCTTTGACGGACTGTCACTCGCGTGGGCGGTTGCGGAATATCTGCACGACTCTCCCGACCATTGCGCTAAGACATTGTTCGCCACGCATTATCATGAGCTGACGGAATTGGCTGAGCGCTTACCGGGCGCGCAGAACTATCAAATCACAGCGACGGAACGTGAAGGTGAAGTTGTGTTTCTGCATCGTCTGGAACCTGGCCGGGCGTCGAAATCTTATGGAATTGAGGTGGCGCGTCTCGCCGGAATGCCGCCTTCCGCACTGGCGCGGGCCCGCGAAGTTTTGCGGCGCTTGGAGCGCTATGAGCTCGATGTGTTTGCAGAAGAAGAAGGCGAAACGAAAGAACGAGCGGTGGCGGCCGGCGCGACTGCGAATTCGTCAGCCGAAGACCGGGCATTGACTCGAGCTGCCACGAGCGCTGCTCGACGCCGAATCGCGGCGCAATCGTCTTTGTTTGACTTAGCTAATCAGAAGATCGTTGACGAATTGCGCGAAGCGAAGGTTGAAGAGATGACGGCCGAAGAGGCGAAGGAGCTACTCGCCGAACTGAGAAAGAAAGTGATGTGAGCGGCAAGGCAGCATCCGATTACTCTGCGCCGTTAGGCGCAGAATGTTTATAGAAACCGTTTCCTTCCAAAATCACTTAGCTCCTTTAGGAGCGCAATGTGAGGTACTTGACAGAGCGAAGCAAGATATTCGCGGAAGGCGCGAGGCAGAAACCCGACCGTCAGGGAGGGTGCAGATGCACGATTCGGATTTCGATACCAATCAATTCCCACTCGCGTACTTCACCACTGTGCGATGCTTTGGAACTTGGCTACACGGTGATGAACGGCTCGCAGTCGATCGACACGGCTTAAATGTTTACGGAAGACAACGCCGCCCGGCAAATGCAAAGCTCCAGGATGTTATGGGGCTAAATATGCGCCAAGAGCCAATTCTATTGAACGACAACCACCG
>QHXH01000391.1 GCA_003222855.1 Acidobacteriota bacterium | reverse complement strand
ATTCGTGGTCGTCACGCTCTGCGTGTCGGTTCGGATTCTATTTCGTCTTAACGCACGGCGTTCGCAATCCGATCGGCGGGATAACAAATCGTTGGTCCCGAGAGCAGAAAAGCAAGGATGAAGGATGAAATAATTCCTCCTTCAGCCTTCCTATCTTATCCCTGCTTTTCAGCCGCGCCCGGTCGTCTTTGACGCTATACCGCTACGCTCCCGGAGAGTTTATGAGAATCGAAACGAAACCGATGGTGCTTCTCACTTTCGTTGCTATGCTGCTCCTCGCGCTCAGTTCATGTTCGCTGACCAAAGGTAAAGAAGCCGGCGAGCGCGCTGTCGCCCAATTCCACAATCAACTTAATGCGGGCCAGTATCACGAGATTTATGCACAGTCCGACGAAGGTTTTCGGAAAGCTGCCAGCGAAGCAGACGCGGTATCTTTGTTCGAGGCAGTGCACCGGAAGGGGGAACAATGGTGAGTCTCGCTTACGAAGTGGAATTCAGCGAAGGCAAAGGAACCGAGCAATTTGTTTTTACAGTGACGGGCGATAAAGCCCTACTCTTTAACTACAATGTTAATTCTCCGCTGCTAATCACTAAATGAAGATGTAACCGCGCGTGGCAAAATGACCCTGATACTTTCATCCCTTTTGCTGGCAATGCTGTTTCAATCAGATTCAATAACGACGAAAGGGAGTGAACCGTTTCGCATAATACCAATCCCAAAGAGAGAAAACGGTTACAGTAATTTTGCTTCCATTGCTCTTACATCCGAGGACGACTTCGATTCTTTCATCGGCCGTACAGCTACCCAGACAGGTTGGAATAATCGAAAGGGATTTGAGGATGCTTTGCGTGAGGCAAAAATAGATTTCACCCGGGAGGCACTGCTCCTGCTTCGACATAACGAGCCATCAGGGTCTGTCCAGGTCGACTTCGAAAAGCCTGCGCTTCAAGATATGAAACTGGTCTGTGAGATCAGAGGGAAGCCCATCCCTCCCGGTTTTTTGGGAACAGCTGACATGGCGTTCTACTGCTTCGCGGTAGTGGTCTCTAAATCAGCCGTTAAGCAGGTTGAGCTGCAAGCAGTGGAAGGCGGTTTTCACGAACGCCGTCTTCCATCCATCGTTTTCCCAATCGTTCCAAGGGAACCGTCGAACAAATGATTGGACCGGAGTTCGGTGTCATCGCTATGAATACTCGTCGCCAATTTCTCATCACGTCACCGATCGCTGCGCCGTTCGGCATGGAGAATTCTTTATGCGTAACTTGAAAGCTCGGTTACTGGCAATAATCTTAATCGCAGTCTTTGCTGGATTCACTTATTATGGCTGGCATCAGTTGAGGACTGAGGGTCGCTACTCGCTGAAGTTGGCCGCGTTCGCGCCGGTCGGAATAGTCGGCGGGTTGTTCCTGCTCATCTTTCCGGCCAGGGCAAGCAAGCCGGTAACGACAGGTGACAAGATCACGGTGGTGATTGTTTTCGCGATCGGATTGGTCGCGGGTCTTTGCAACTGGTATCTAATGGATCCGGGCTTCTTTCATAGATAGCTGTACACATTTGCAGTCCGGGTTGGCTTATTGGAACGTCACAGAAGGAATCAGCGAACAACGACGACTCGATGAACATAAGAATACCGTTGGGATTACCGCCTAGGCGCAAGCGGATCAGCAGTGGCCGCCGCTGAGTTATCTGCGAAGTGATTACCGCTCTTCAGCGATTGTGGCCCACGTGCGAGTGACTGAGGCGGAGGTCGCCAATCGAATCGTAGGCCTGGAGGACTGGCGCGTGGTCTGCGAGATTATCGAACCGTTCAAAGGCAAAGTCCGCAAGGGTGAACGACTTGTCTACTATCACGGAGCCGAAGCCGGATTTCGAAAAGAATTGTTCCTGGGCGAGAAAATTGTTTTTCTACAGCGCAATTTCCACGAGAGAGAGCGGCAATGGGTTTACGCAGCGATCGAAAATTCGACGCTGGCTTACAATCAAAATCGAGTGCGTAAGTTGAGAATCATTCAGGGCTTGGCGCGGCACAAGCGACGCACAAACAGGGATAATGGTGCAGTTTGATTTTCGGAATATCTCATTCACACCGTGGCTTTAGCCCGGTGATTGGCAGTGGTTTTAGATATGAAGAACCGTTTCAACGGTTTTCTTTCGTCGTTTGTGGAAAAGCCGTTGAAACGGCTGCTTGGGTGGCAACAAGGTCTGCCGATCACGGGCTAAAGCCGCAGTGTGAATGAAAGGCCAAACTGCACCAATACCCAAACAGGCATTGAAATTCTGCGACTTGTGATCGATCGATCCCGTTATGACGAGTTACTCGAAATCCATTGTGATATCGGTTCTTGCTCTGCTGATCACGTACAACGCGATCGCAGAGTCGCGACTTACTCAAGCACCCTCTTGTCGCACGCGTCCCGATGTAGTCGGAAGATGCTTTAACGTGCATGGCCGGCTGTCCGTTTATAACGGGACTCCGAGCATTCGACTTTGGCCCATCGGCAGCAAGCGACTGCTGGGGGTATTGGATCCAACTGATATTTCGAGCGTGCCTGGACGGCCGGTTCTGCCTGACGATATCAAGCAAAAACTCGATTGGAACAAAGACGTTTTCGGTGACTTTTTCGTTTGTCCGTTGAGTCGAAAACAGCCCGGCAGAATGCAAACAATCTGCCTCGATTCAGGCAAACATTTGAACGTGCGCGAGCATAAGATGGTAAATCGTTAGTTCTCACAGAGTGCCAAGTAAGACGATCCACGAACCCACACGAAACGTTCTTTCGTGCCGATTTCGTGTGAGTTCGTGGATCGGCTTGCTGGGGAAACACAGTCGCGCCCGTCAGCTCTGACGTTCATACTCTTACCTCGTTCTTGTTCGTCGTACTTGCCCACGTAGCCGCCTCAGACTATTCTCCTCATCGCCATGAACACTCGTCGTCAATTTCTGATTACTGCACCCATCGCTGTGCTCGTTGCGGCCACAGCTTGTCGCAAAGAAACGCCGTCCGCTAATTCACAATCAACAACGAGCACGGCCGGCGCACCACCCACGTTTGGCACTGGCGCGGGAGCGGGTCCACCAGTGACGCCTGAGACGTTCGCTGAGGCGGAGAAACTGATGCAGGTGACGATGACGCCCGCCGAGCGTCAGCAAGCTGCCGACACCTGGCGCACATCACTCGCGCAATATCTCGAGCGTCGCACTGGTCCACGTAAGGTGGCGATCGCCGCGACAAATTCGCCGGCCGCACTTTGGAATCCAATGCTTCCGGGAATTGCCGTATTACCTTCACGCGATCAGTTCGTGCGCTCGAAACCGGATGGCGCGCCGCTGCCATCGGCAGATGACGAGATCGCCTTTGCACCCGTAACGCAGTTGTCGAGATGGATCGAATCAAAAAAGCTGACGTCGGAACGACTCACGAGTATCTACCTGAATCGCATTGAGCGGTTGGATCCAAAGATTCGTTCAATCATCACGTTGCCGAAAGACCAGGCGTTGCAACGCGCGAAAAGTGCCGACGCAGAAATCGCAGCCGGCAAGTATCGTGGCCCGCTGCACGGCGTTCCTTACGGAGTGAAAGATCTGCTCGACACCAAAGACATCGCGACGACTTACGGCGCTGAGCCGTTTCGCAATCGCCTGCCTGCGGCTGACTCAGCGGTGGTGCAGAGGCTGAATGATGCGGGCGCGGTATTGATCGCAAAACTTTCACTTGGCGCGCTGGCTTTGAACGACATCTGGTTCGGCGGCCAGACGATGAACCCATGGTTGTTGGAAGAGGGCGCCTCGGGATCAAGCGCCGGCCCAGGCGCAGCCACGGCGGCGGCCCTGGTCTCGTTTTCCGTCGGCAGCGAGACAGGCGGCAGCATCGTCAGTCCCGCGATGCGCTGTGGGGTGACTGGTCTGCGTCCGACGTTTGGCCGCGTGGCGCGCACGGGCGCGATGACGCTGTGCTGGTCGCTCGATAAACTTGGTCCCATGACGCGGACGGTCGAAGACGCGCTGCTGGTCCTGCACGCGATCAGTGGACCAGACGCCGGGGATGCGTCGAGCGTGCCGAGCCGGCTCGACTTTGATGCCAGCGCTCCCGTCGCCGGATTGAAAATCGGTTACATCTCTCAGTGGATGAAAGAAAGTCCCGCGACCGATGTCGATCGCGCGGCGATGGAGACGATGCAGACGCTCGGAATGGAATTGAGAGAAGTAACGCTGCCCGACTGGCCATATAGCTCCCTAATGCCGATTCTGTTTGCGGAAGGCGCGGCGTCTTTCGAGGACCTGGCGCTCAACAATCAACTCAGTGAATTGAAGGTACAGGTCAAAGATGCATGGCCGAACTTGTTTCGCCAGTCGCGATTTCTTTCGGCAGTCGATTTTGTGCAGGCGGATCGTTTGCGTCGCAAGGTTGCGCTCGAGATAGCGCGCATCTTCAAGGAAGTCGATGTATTGCTGGTGCCGTCACTGCGCGACGAGCAATTAACGATCACAAACTTTACCGGACACCCGTCGCTGACGCTCCGCTCCGGTTTCGTGGAAGTTTCAGAAGCGCGCAGCGATTGGGCGCCCGATCCGGCGAATCCACTGCCGAAGTTCAATCCGCCGCGACGCGTGCCGCACGGGATCACGATCATTGGCCGGCTGTTCGATGATGGATTAATCGGCCAGGTCGGAATGGCGCTCGAACGCGCGTTCCGCGTCGTCAATGAAAGACCGCCGGGTTTCTAGGTGTAAACAGATCCCGATCTACGCTTGCAGTATGCAATCGATCGGACAAAGCTCAACACATTTCGGCGAGTCGTAATACTCGACGCATTCTATGCACGTGTTCGGGTCGATTACGTAAGTGTCATCACCCACGCTCACTGATTCGGTTGGGCATTCGGGCC
>QHXH01000390.1 GCA_003222855.1 Acidobacteriota bacterium | reverse complement strand
TGGCTTGAGCAATCTTTGCTTCATTGCTTCTGCCCGCGACGTGCGCGCTTTTGGAGCAAATGCGGATCGCGTGATGCGCGAAGTTGTTTGCGTAAATCAGCGCGCCGCTCTCACGCTCGCACATGCGCGGGCGAACGCAAATTGGCTCGCAGTTTCGCTCGCGGGTTTTGGCAGAAGTTCCGTGGCCCCGGTGAACGGCCTCCTGGCAATTGGCGATGCTGCTTCTTTCATCGATCCGTTCACCGGCAGCGGAATGTTGATGGCCCTTGAGAGTGGCGAACTCGCCGCCCAGGCCATCGCGGAATTTCTCAACCAGGGTCCCGGCAGTTCGAGTCTTGATCAATTGCGAACGGCCTACACGGATCGATACCGGCGAACCTTCAATTCAAGATTGACGGTCTCTTCCCTGCTGCGCAAAGCCGCGTTCGTTCCGGGTCTCGCGGAGAGTGCAATAGCTTTCTTCGGCGCGAGCGAACATCTTCGCCGCAAGCTCGCCCAAGCCACGCGAGGGCTCGCGACCTGAAACTTCTCCAGTCGCCACGCGGGTAAGACAACGCAGCTCTATCGGAATGGCGTGGCGAGGAGTAATAGTTCTTGCCTCGCGCGTGGTTTTAGGGTACAAACTGCTCGTCTCCGGTTAAATTTGCGTAGAGACCGCGTTCAATCAAGAAACCGCCGAGATGCAAACCTATCGAAGTTTTCATAGTAGCTCGCCCCTCACATTGAGCAACCCAATCGGCTTGTTGTGATCATTCAATCGCATTGGTCCACGTAAGAGTGTGAGACTGTCACCAGAGTTCAAGGCTAAGTTTAAAGGAGAAACGAAGATGTGTTGGTCCCTTACCCCTTGGTACAGAACGTCGCTGCAGGTTCTGTTAGTTTGCTTCGCCGTTGCCACATGTTTTAGCACAGCTATGTCTCAGGCCCAGTCCAACGCGGCTGACTTGCAAGGCACTGTCCGCGATGCTAACGGAGCCGTGGTGGCAAACGCATCGGTCACAGTGCGTAATACGGGGACCAACGTGTCTCGCGAGGCAACCACGAACGATGACGGGTACTACAAAATCGTGAACCTGCCGCCGGGAGATTATGAGCTAAACGTCAAAGCGGCGAATTACAAAACAGCGGTCATTCCTTCGGTAAAGCTGACGATCGGGCAAACGATTAATCAGGATGTGCCGTTGGAAGTCGGCGATCTTACCGCCACCGTAACAGTGACTTCTGTTTCGCCGAATATCGTCGAGACGACCAGCACCACCATCGCTTCAGTCGTCGATCAGCAGCGAATTGAGAATCTCCCGATCAACGAACGTAACTACTTGTCGTTCGCGCTGACGACTTCGACGGTGAGTCGCGATGCCGGCAGACCGATTGGACCAGCGCCAACTACAGGATTGAATTTCGGCGGACAGCGAGGCCGATCGAATCTCGTGCAGGTCGACGGCGCTGATAATACGGATAATTCAGTTAATGCATCGCGATCGACTGTAAGTCAGGAAGCGGTGCAGGAATTTCAGGTGGTGACTAATTCATTCGCGCCAGAGTTTGGACGTTCTGCGGGCGGCGTGGTGAACGTCGTTACCAAGGCCGGCACGAACGATCTTCACGGAAACCTGTTTGGCTTTTTACGGCACAAGAGTTTCCAGGCGCGGAACGCATTCGCGCCGATCAAGGAACCGCCGTTCACGCGCGCCCAATACGGCGGCACGATCGGCGGCGCGTTTGACAAAGATCGCACCTTCTTTTTCGGAGCTTTTGAACAAAGACAGCGTCACGAGTCAGGTTTCTTTACCAGCAACGTGAGGTCGGGACTCACCAGTAGTGTTACGATCGGGGCGCCCTTCTTACCCTTCACGCAAACCTTCGGAAACATCACTCCGGGGCAAACTACTTATATCAACGCGCTCATCGCGACCGGCACCCCGCTCCTGACGAATCCCAATCCGGCGATTGCCGCACAGGGGCAGGCGCTGATTAGCGCCGCCATCAGCTACGCGACGTTGGCTTCGAGTGGATCAAACACCGCTCTGACCGGCACGAATCCGCTCATCAGCCCTGGTGGGACGCTCGGCGTTCCCGCTGGTCAGGTTGTGGGGGGCCGGTTCGTTCTTTCCGGAGCGCCCGTGCCATCAGGAACCACCAATGCGGCCGGGCAGTTAATCGCATTCCGTCCGCTGCTGGGATTGCAGAATATTTTCCCCGTTACTGATAAGACGACATTCAACTCGATTCGCATCGATCAAGTCGTCACTAAAAATAATCATTTGACTTTTCGCTTTGGATATAACCCGAGCACGATCACCGGAATCCAGGTTGAGTCACAGAATCAATCGCTGGGACAAAACGATTTCTCGCGCACCGGCATTCAGATACTGAAGGATTATTCATTTGTGGCGACGCTTGCTTCGACGCTTTCAAGCCGCATGGTTAACGAGTTGCGCTTCAACTTTGGCGAGCGGCGCGCCGTCTTTCGTTCGGAAAATCCGGACGCGGTGGCCTTTAATATTTCCGGAACAGCGTTCATTGGCCGCGAACTCTTCTCGCCGGTCGTGCGCACGGAAACGCGCTATGAATGGACCGATTCGCTGAACATCGTTGCCGGTAAACACACCTTTAAGTTTGGCGGCGACTATGCCTCAGTGAATATTCCATCGGCGATCTTCGAACTGAATTTTGCAGGTCTGTACAATTTCGGCGGCTTAGGCGCTACTAACCTCGCGGCGTTCCCCACAATTGGTGGAGTAGCTCCGCCGGACTTCACGCCGGTGCAGCAATACGGCCTCGGCCTGCCGACCAATTACATTCAGGGTTTTGGCAATCCCGTCAGCCGCATCAGCAATAAACCGCTCGCCTGGTTCGCGCAGGATTCATGGAATATTGGCAAACGCTTAACACTGAATTACGGCGTTCGTTATGATTACGAACTTACGCAGCAAGTCGCGCCCGTGGGACTAACCGATCCACTTTCGGGAATTGTCCTGACTGCGAACGACATGCTCGCCGCCCAAGACGCGATGAACGTGCAGCAGGGACTGCCACGCGACAAGAACAACTATGCACCGCGTGTTGGTATTGCCTGGGATGTCATGGGCGATCACAAAACAGTGATTCGCGCCGCGGCCGGAATGTTCTACGATCACCCGCTGCTGGCGATCGCCTTCAACTCAGACATCGCCGACGCCGCGCAACAGCAACAGGGAATCCTGACGCCGCAAGGTGGGCCGTCACCAACTGCGCTGCTCAACGCCACTCAGGTATTCCAGGGAACCGTGTGTACCGCAGCCTCTGGAAACCCACTCTGCCCAGCGGGTGTATTTACTCCGGGCGCCGCCCCGACTGCGCGATATCAGTTTGGCCGTCAGCGCTTTAACGATCAGACGTTCCCGGGCTTTGGACCAGTCCTGCCGTTCACGCTGCACGTCAGCAAGAATTTCGAATACGCGTACGCCAACCAGGCGAACTTCACGATCGAGCGTCAGTTGACAAAGGACATGTCGATCTCCGGCAGCTACCTGTTCGTCGGGGCGCATCACCTGCCGCATCCGCTGGACATCAACGCGCCGCGCACTGATTTGCAGATTGCGAATTTCGTGCGCTGCATGAATCGACAGCCGTTGAACACAACCGAAGTTCTCACCCTTTCGCCGTCCGCTTGTAGCAACATCGTCGCTCAACCCATTCCCGGACTGATTTCGGTTACCACTCGAGGCGGCGTCATCGCGCCGGCCGCCGCAAACTTCTTCCGGCCCAACGCGCCAAATTATTTTCTGGTGCAAGCATTGACGGGAGGCGCCGTGACGCCGGCGGTGCTAAACGGTGCCCTGGCGGCCAGCGGCACTCTGCGGACGCCCGGCGTCGTCTCGCCGTTCGGATCGATCAACGCCCAGGTGTCTGACGGCAATTCGAATTACAATGCCATGAACCTGGATCTGAAGAAGCGCTTCTCGCACAACTTCCAGTTCCTGGCTTCTTACACCTGGTCGCATTCAATCGACGATTCGTCAGACCTGCAAACGCTGCTGCTGCCGCAGGACAATCGAAACTTCCGGCAAGAGCGCGCCGACGCTTTGTTCGATCAGCGCCATCGGTTCGTCTTCAGCGGGGTGTTAACCACCCCGCCGGGCTGGCGTCATGGCGACGGTGTGCACAAGTTCTTCTCGGACTTTACGATCGCGCCGATCTTCGAAGTTTCTTCCGGTCGCCCTTTCAACATCCTGAGCAACCAGGACACGAACAACGATCAATCGAACCAGACGGATCGCCCGTCGGTGTCGGGTAACGGATTGCTGTGTGTTCCCGGCAGCCCGGGTTGCACACCGCTGATCACGAACGGCTCGTTCTCGACCGGCGACCTTTCGCGCAACATGGGCATCACGCATCGGTTTATGTCACTTGACGCCCGACTGACACGGACGATTCGTTTTGGCGAGCGCGTGCGCCTGGACATCATCGCGGAAGGATTCAACCTCTTCAATCGTTTCAATGAAGGGTCTGCGTCACCGTTCATCGACGATGTCAACGCATTTCATCAGCGAGCCGGCAACGGCCATTACTACAGCCGTCCGACGGCAGCATATGATCCGCGCCAGTTTCAATTCGGATTGAAGCTTAATTTCTAAGACCAACACTTTGTTAGCTTCAATGGCCGGTGGGACTGTGGTCGCGCCGGCCATTTTGCCTGAAAATCGACGCCGGGGGCGAACCCGCAATTGCTTTGCGGCATCCGAATATTGCCTCGGCCTCTTCCCGATATTTCACACGCGCGAACCCAACAGTTGGCGCTACATAATTTGTAAATTCTGGTGCAAATCTGAAAGAATCCGTGCAATGAGCAATCGAATCCCCAAGCCTGGAAACTCTTCCCTAACCATCTTTGCGGTCATAACGATTTTTGCCGCGGCCATCTCTTTACAAGCGCAGTCGTCGCGTCCGCGGCGCGTTGCACCAGCGCCGACGCCCACGCCCGATACGCTTCTGGGACCGGGGCCAAAATCGTCGCCGGCGACCGACAGGAACGCGCCGCTGCTCGACGTGAAACCTGCCAGGCCGATCGGCGCCGCGCCCGCTTCCACGTCAACCGACACGACACATGCATTTCAACTTTTCCAGCAGAAGCAATACGCGGCGGCAGCGAAAGAGGCGAAGGCGATTGCCATGATCGATCCGGGCAATGCTGAGGCATGGAAGCTCGCAGGTTTTTCAGAGTTCTATCTCAAGCAATACGCGGACGCGAGCGACGATTTGCAGAAGGCGCTCGACTTGCAGCGCAAGACTGATCAAGAGGATCCGCACACGGTCGATGCCCTGGCTGAGAGCTACACGCTCGGCGAGAAATTCGATCTCGCGTTGCCGCTGCTGGTGAAGATTACCACGCGCGCCGGCGCAACGCCGGATGCACAGTTTCTCTATTATCGCGGATTGGCTGAGTTCAAAACCGGCAAGACTGGGGACGCGGAAAAGACCTTCAACGCTGCGGTAAAAGCGAATCCGAAAGATGCGGCTTCGCTTTTGTACCTGGGCCAGATAGCCCTGGCGCGAAAAGATCTCGACACTGCAATTGCGACGCTCAATCGTGCTACGGTTAATGATCCGCGGCTGGCGTCGGCATGGTATCTGTTGACGTCGGCATACCTGCGGCGTGCGACATCAGCACCAGACGAGACCAAAGCCAGCGCCGATTACCTGGGCGCAATCCGAACCGGCGAAGCCCTGACGCGTTTGCGATCTGATGAAGAGGCGCTGGGCCTGTATGCGCGCGCGCTGATCGGCGCGCAACAATACGCTCGCGCAGCGACCGTTCTGGAGCGCGCAGCCGCCACCGACAGCGCATCAGGCATCACGCTCTACTTGCTCGGCTTGTCATACTCGCGCGCGAATAATTTTCCCAAAGCAATCGCCGCGCTCGAGCGCGCGGTCGCCAAGACGCCTAACGACGTGAACTCGTATCGCGAGTTGGGTTACGACTACGAGAAGACGAAGCAGTATCCAAAGGCGTTCGCGACTTATCAGAAAGCCCTGACCATCGCGCCCGATGATGCTGACTTCAAGGAAGCCCTGGAGCGCATGCGCCCCTTTGCAAAATCCTAGGCGTGGATTAGCATCGTGGCCATGAAAAGAGCAGCGAAGCTTTCTTTCCGTTATGGCGTTATCACAATTGCGTTTCTGTCCGCGCTGATATTCAGTTCAGCGCCAGCCCGCGGGGCCGCCTGGAATGGTATTGAGCCGCTTAAGAGTCGTCGCGATGAAGTGATCAAGATCCTGGGCGCGCCCGTCGGTGAGAGCCTGGAAGGCGTGATGCGGTTCAACGTGATGGGCGGATCCGTACAGATTAGCTTTGTGAACGATAAATTCGTGAACGCAAAGAAGCTGCGGACGGAACTCGCGGGCACCGTACTGGAAATCGTTTTGCAGCACGATCACTCTTCGGACACGCCGGAAACGTTGAAATTACTGAACAATCATGCGTTCACCCGTGACCAGAGCAAAAGTACGACGATCTTCAGAAACATGAAGGAAGGACTCATTTATACCTTCGTCGAAGGAATTCTCAGAACTACCAGATACACGTTCGCCGACGACCAGATGGCGAAAGCGCGGCGCTGATAAATCTGTTTTGTCTGGCAACTGTTCCGGACACGGGCAGCGTCCCTTGAATCATTCAGCC
>QHXH01000389.1:2844-6943 GCA_003222855.1 Acidobacteriota bacterium | reverse complement strand
AGTTACTTGCCTGCCGTCGGGCGAGAAAGTGACCGGGGTGCTGAGATCCTCGACCAGCTTTTTAGGCGCGCCTCCGAGAACCGGCATTTGATAGAGCGTGGCTGTTTCACTGCTTTTTTCTCCGGCGACGTAATAAATGTAGTTACCGTCAGGCGAGAAAGTTACCCCGAGAAACCATTTCTCGCTGGGCGGCACGATCTGCACGCTGCTCGACGTAGCTACCTGCCGCATCCAAAGGCTGGTTCCTTCGCTTCCGTTTACCGCGTGGGCCACATACCTGCCATCGGGCGATATCGCCGAGAAGCCGGCTTTGCCATTGCTCGTCAGCCTGGTCAGCTTCATTGAAGTGGAAGATGCATTCGGCTGACTCGCGTATTTGTAAATTCCGAAGCCCAGCGCGGCCAACATCAGGATTGCCACTGCCGAGGCAGCAAGGAACGCGGTCTTGTGGCGCTTGATCTCGCTGGCAATATACTCGGCGCTCGATACGGGATGTGGCCCCAGGGACGTGGCGGTGCCCGGCGCTGCTCCTGAGAGTGTAGAATGGCGGCCGCTTGGCGCAGTCCAGTTCAGGCTCCAGCTCCATCTCTCGCCGCAGATTTTTCACATCAAGCCCCAGGTCCTTGATCGTCTGGTAGCGCTCTTCCCGATCTTTGCGCAGGGCCTTCTTAACAATCCGCCAGAGCTCGGAGGGCAGGTCAGGCGAGTGGCTGGTGAGTGGCCGGGGTTCCCGGTCGAGGATCGAAGCGATCATATCGCTCTTGGTAGCTCCCTCGAACGGGATGTGTCCGGTGATCATCTCGTAGAGCACGACGCCCAAACTCCAGATGTCTGTACGCGCGTCCATCTCGAGCCCCCGCGCCTGCTCAGGTGACATGTACTGCGCGGTGCCGATGATCATCCCGGGCTCTGTATCTATCAGGGTTGAGACGGCTGAATTTGCCGCCGGATGCTCGGTAAGTTTGGCGAGTCCAAAGTCCAGAACTTTCACGTAGCCCTCAGGCGTTAGCATGACATTCTCAGGTTTCAGGTCGCGGTGAATGATCCCCGCGCGATGCGCGGCCGCAAGCGCGGATGCGATCTGCGTGGTGACATCGAGCGCCTCGCCGAGCCGCAGGCCTGTCCCCTTCAGTCGCAATCGCAGCGTCTGGCCATCGACAAACTCCATCGCAATGAAATGCTGCCCATCAACTTCATCAATCTCATAAACGTGAGCGATGTTCGGATGATTGAGCGCTGCGGCAGACTTTGCTTCTTGCACAAAGCGCCGCATGCGATCTTTATTAGCGACAACGTCAGCGGGCAGAATTTTCAGCGCCACTTTGCGATCGAGCTTCGTGTCTTGCGCGAGATACACTTCCCCCATTCCGCCCGCGCCGATCTGCGAGCGGATTTCATAGCGACCGAGGCGCGTTCCTGAGCTCAACCCATTGATCATTCTCACTGCGAAAACCCGACCCGCCGCAGCAGATCCTGGAAGCGCGGGTCGTCGCGCAGGTTATTCCATTTCGGTTCGACTTTCAGAAAAACCATTTTCGGATCGCGCTGCTCAAAGCCACGCTCCAGCCAGCTAAACGTTTCGTCGCGCTCTCCCAGGCTGTTGTAAATTAACGCGATGTTGCCAGGTGAGACGTGGCGTTGAGTTGATAACCTCAATAATTCTTCAAGCAAGCCCCGGGCTTCCTCTTGTTTGCCTGACTTCGCCAACGCGTAAGCCAGCTGCGTAGTTGGTTGGGAATTAGCGCTATTCAGTTCTTTCGCCTTGCGTGCTTCGGCAACAGCTTCGAAGAACATTCCTTTTTCAATATAAGCACTCGAAGCAAACATGTGAGCGAACCAATTATTCGGATTTCCCTCCAAAGTCTTCCGCAAGAAGGCTAAGGCTTCGTCGGGTTTACCGGCGTGAACAAGAAATTGCGCTTCAAGCCCGTAGATCCTCATATCAAGCGGATCGAGTTCTCTGGCGCGTTTTACCTCGGCGAGTCCTTCCGCGTGCCGCCCGGTATTTGAAAGGAGATGCGCGTAAAAGAGATGGGGGTCCGCACTGTTCGGATTGAGATCTAAAGCGCGCTTGAGTTGATTTTCGGCTGCGTTCCAATCCCAATCGTACCAGAAGATAGTGAAGCCGAGTTCGGCATGAGCTTCGGCGAGAGTGTCGTCAATTTCAATGGCCTTTTGCGCCGCCGCTTTCGCCTTGGGGAAAAAATCGTTTGCAGGCATTTCGCCTACCAGCGCAAACGAGCGATAGGCATCGGCGAGTCCGGCGTAGGCGAGCGCGTAAGACGGGTCAAGGTCAATCGCTTGTTGGAAGTACGAAATGCTGGTTTGAATTTCCGGCGGTGTTAATTTGGCAAGATGATAACGTCCCTTGAGATAGAGTTGATAAGCTTCGACGTTATTCGTATAGCGTCTGGCAAGTTGTTGTTCGTCCCCGCGGGTCAGCTTCAAACGCAAGCTACTGGAAACTTCCTGCGCGATTTCACTCTGCACCGCCAGGACATCCGCAAATTTGCGAACGTATTGTTCGCCCCATATTCGATGATTGTCTTTGGCATCGTCCAGCGAGACGTTGATGATAAGTTGCTCCCCGATCTGTTTGACGCTTCCCGTCAAGACGACTCGCACGTTCAACTCGGTCCCGACTTTTTGAGCGTCTTGCTGTTTCCCCTTGTAACGAAAAACTGAACCGCTTGACATGACCTTCAGGCCGGACAACTGCGACAGGCGGTTAATCAAACTTTCGGTGATGCCGTCGGATAAATACTCGGCGTTCGGGTCTTGCGCGGCGTTTGCAAAAGGCAGGACGGCGATCGAATTAATCGTCTCGTTGCCGGTTGCCGTATTCGAGAGGTGGGCGCGGGTGAAATAGTAAAGAGCAGCGCCGCCGACTGCCAAAACCAGGAGCGCGACGGTTGCTGTGAGTTTATGAGTCCTTATCCCACTCAGAAGGTACTCCGCGTTTGATATTTTTGCCGATTGGACTTCCGTTATAGGCGCGATTTCTGCCGGCGCAGTCCCGCGTTTCAACTTACCTTCGAACTCGGCTACCTTTCGAAGACTCTTGAGATCGAGCAAAAGGTCCCGGACGCCTTGATATCTCTGCTCGCGATCTTTTTGCAGCATCTTGGCCGCGATGCGTTGCAGTTCCGCAGGTGTTTCGTGGTCGAGTGGCGGCGGTTCGCGTTCCAGCACCGAAACGATAACGTCGCTGGCAGTCCGGCCTTTGAAGGGCTGACGGCCGGTGAGCATTTCATAAAGCACGACGCCCAGGCTCCAAATGTCGGTTCGCGCGTCAACCTGAAGGCCGCGGGCCTGTTCGGGCGACATGTAGGCGACCGTTCCCATGACCATCCCTGCGTCGGTTTTGACGAGTGGGCGCGTGGCGTCCTCTGCACCCATTTCTGCCTGGTCCATGAGCTTGGCTAAACCAAAATCAAGGACCTTCAAGATGCCGTCGCGGCGCAGTATGATGTTTTCCGGCTTGATGTCACGATGCACGATATTCGCCGCGTGCGCTGCCACGAGCGCGCTCGCGGTTTGGTTCGCCACATCAAGAATTTCTGAGAGCTTCATCGGCGACGTGTTTAGCATGCGCTCGCGCAGCGTCTCGCCCTCGATAAATTCAGTGGCTATGAAGTTAATCGAATCGGTCTCGTCAATCTCGTAGATCGTGATGATGTTGGGATGATTCAACGCAGACGCGGCCTTCGCTTCCTGCACAAAGCGCTTCATTCGATCCGAGTGAGCAGCAACTTCCGCAGGCAGAATCTTCAACGCAACTTTGCGATCAAGCTTGGTGTCCTGCGCCAGATACACTTCACCCATCCCGCCTTCGCCAATCTTCGAGCGGATTTCGTAGCGACCGAGTTTTGCGCCGGCAGCGATTGTCATTGAAGGCTTGATGCGGGTGATACGGAGTTAGCGCCTAACGAATCGTGGCTCATTTGAAAGAAAAGTTTTGAGCACAGGAAATATACGACAGTCAACGAGTCTCGAGTTGACGAGCTACACCTGCGCAGGTGTCGCTACCGATTCCCGAGCGCCTCAACTATTACTTCCTCAAGAGTCATCGCGCGGCCGCGTTCCCAGTCCGCTGCGA
>QHXH01000389.1:2078-2804 GCA_003222855.1 Acidobacteriota bacterium | reverse complement strand
AGACAGGGGAATGCTCAAACTGTCACGCAAAGCCTCCGCCGCGCCCAAAAGTCGCGCGGCTCGTTTCGGGTGATTCTGCGCGAGAAGCACCCGTGCGAGCCCCTCTCCGCATTCGATCATGCCGTGCTTGTCGCCTATTTCAGCTCGCAGAGCCAGGCTCTCTTTGAAAAGAGATCCGGCCCGCTGGTGTTCTCCCTGTTCGTGCACGATGTTCGCAAGAACCGAAAGTCCAAATGCTACGCCATACTTGTCTCCGATGCCGCGAAACAGATCG
The DNA here is from genome assembly GCA_003222855.1 of Acidobacteriota bacterium. Lineage (GTDB taxonomy): Bacteria > Acidobacteriota > Blastocatellia > Pyrinomonadales > Pyrinomonadaceae > UBA11740. The sequence continues at coordinate 2,530 of QHXH01000389.1, read as the reverse complement.
AGACTTTTCTCTACGAGCTCAAGCGCGCTCGCTTCATCGCCTTCCGCACGCATCATATCGCCTAAGATCCGCGAGCTAAAGGCGAGGTTATACTTGGAACCGATTTCATAGCTGGTGGAAATACTTTGTTCCAAAAGTGCGTGCGCCTCTGATTGGTCGCCGTGTTCGTGCAGCACGTTTGCCAGGATCAGTGACGAGAAGGCCAGCAATTGCTTATCGCCGACTTGCTTAAACAAACGCCTCGCTTCATGAATAAGCGAGATGCTTTGCTCGTAATCGCCTTGCTTCTGTATTGCCCATCCGAGATTGGTTAAGGCAAAAGCGACAGCTCGGTTGTCGCCAAGTTCACGACGTAAAGCCAGACTTTGCTAGTGAAAAAACCTGGCCGCGGCGTCATCACCGCGATGATGCGCCACCCAGCCCAGATTATTTAACGAATGAGCCATGCCCAA
>QHXH01000389.1:0-1887 GCA_003222855.1 Acidobacteriota bacterium | reverse complement strand
CGACAACACCTTCGACAGTTGCTCATGTCCTTCACTTAGGTAACCGCGCACCAGCCACAACCGCCAAAACGCGCACGCCAGTCGTAATGCGGTATCATCGTCGCCTTCATCAAAGGCGAACTTTAGAGCAGCGCGAAAGTTACCATGCTCTAGTTCCAGCCGATCGAACCATGTGGCCTGAGCGGCGCCCGACAACTCCGGCTCGGCCTGTTCGGCCATCGTAAGAAAATATTCAGCGTGCGCATGCCCTACAACGGTGGCCTCGCCGGCTTCGTGCAATTTCTCGGATCCATATTCGCGAATAGTTTCCAACATGGAAAAGCGCGGCTCCGCGCCTGGCAATTCTTTGCCGCGGATCAAGCTCTGATTCGCCAAAGACAGCAGCTCGTCAAATATATCGGGCTTCTGCGCCTCAATTCGTTGCCATAATGCCTCGGCAGCTTCGAGAGTAAAGCCGCCAACAAAAACCGTCAGACTTCTGAACAGTTTTTGTTCATCTTCATCCAGAAGGTCGTAGCTCCAGTCGATTGCCGCGCGCATCGTTTGTTGATGAGGTAGTAGATCGGTAGCTCCGCCGACCAGCAACTTGAGGCGATTATCCAATCGCGCGAGCATCGCTTGAGGGGACAAGAGCTTGATTCTGACCGCAGCCAACTCAATCGCGAGTGGCAGACCGTCGAGACGAATACAAATATCTGCGACCGCATGTGCATTCTCTTCGGTTAGCACAAAATCCGGTTTCACTGCGCGCGCACGATCGACAAAGAGTTCTACAGCGCTATAACCGGCAATCGATTCGAGAGGCGGCAGACGGCGAATGTCCGGAAGCTCGAGCGGCTGGACGAGAAATTCGTATTCTCCACGTAAGTGCAGGACAAGCCGACTCGTCCAGCGGCGCAGCCGCTATAACTTGCTCAAAATTGTCCAGCACCAGCATCATCTGTTTTGGTTTGAGATAATTTTTCAGAGTTTCGCGCAGCGGCGTATCACCAGACTCTTTGAGTCCAAGCGTCTGAGCAATAGCTGACGCAACCAGTCCAGGGTTACTGATGCTCGCCAGCGACACCAGAAAGATGCCGTCGCAAAAATTAGGCAGTAACTCTGCCGCTACTTGCAAACTTAAGCGCGTTTTTCCAGTACCGCCCGGACCAGTGAGTGTTAGCAGGCGCCGATCCGCGCGGCGCAGTAATTCTGTGATCTCTGCCAGCTCGGCGCTGCGGCCGATTAAAGGCATAAGTTGACCTGACAGATTGTTCAGAGCATGTTCAGTAGTGCTTATTCGGATTTGTTCTGACGCTGTTCGTTCGGCATCCGGGCTGGTGAACGAAGTTGGGTTTGAGATTCGCTCGTCAAGTGACTGGGAGCGCGAGGTCAACTCAGTTTGTGAATGCTTCAAATCAACAGCCAGAGCGTTGATTTTCGGATATCGATCTTCCTTCGCTTTGGCCAACGCCTTGAGAACAATTCTTCCGATCTCGCCCGGCACTTGAGCCAGGGCAGTCGGCTCGCGCGTAAGAATTGAGACTATCAAATCCGAAACTGTTGGACCTTCAAATGGCTTGCGGCCGCTCAGCATTTCATACAGCACCACGCCTAAACTCCAGACATCGGCGCGTGCGTCCACGGGCAAGCCGCGCGCCTGCTCCGGCGACAAATAGTGAACGCTGCCCAGGATTACGCCGGCCTCTGTCTTCACCAAAGTCGCCGCTTCCATATCAGTAGTGGATGGCTCAACCATTTTAGCGATACCAAAATCAAGAACTTTAATATACCCATCGTCGCGGAGCATGATGTTTTCGGGCTTGATGTCGCGATGAATGATGCCTGCGGCGTGGGCTGCCGAAAGCGCGGCCGCGACTTGAAGCGCGATGTCAATTGCTTCCGCCT
>QHXH01000388.1 GCA_003222855.1 Acidobacteriota bacterium | reverse complement strand
GCTGCCCTTGATAAGTCGGTGCAGCTCCTGGCCTATATCGCGATCCTCAAACTGAATACAAAAGTCTTCCATGATCTGGTACTCATGAATATCAAACTGGTCTGGTAATTGTAAGAAGTGATCAGGATCGCGGAGCACTTCGCGCGCTTTCAAAATCGATTCTCGTTGCCAATCCGGATATTCAGAAATGAGCTCATCGTCTTCCGCTGCCTGCATGTCTTCGTCAGTAACCAGAATGATCTCCCCGGTTCGCTTGTCCAGATAATAAGCAAGCTCCTCGGTTGCGCTATCGAGGGCTTCGACGATCTCGCTGAGTTTAACTGTCAGCGTCATCTGAAGAGTTCCTTTGGGCGGCGTTGCAGCTTCGGCCCGGTCGCTAAGCGCTCGCGGTTCTGACACTTCAGGCTCGAATCACTTTCGGCCGCGGTTTTCTTACCCCGAGCGATTTGTGTTTGGTTGCGGGAGCTTCTACTACGTAGTCGTCGTCTGTGGCGATATTCGTTAGCGCTGTTTCCTTCAGTTTCGGATTCTCAGCCCATTCCTTCGCCGACACGAACGAGACTTTGTCGTACACCAATACGATTGTCCCCACGGGCATTACCTTGCTGACTTCACGCGCTGCGAACATTGGTATCCGAATACAACCATGGCTTGCTGGTTCGGAGGGAACACTGCGGCTGCCATGAATAGCCACGCCACCGCTGATATCGTTAGGGTAATAAACCGACCCCAGCGGACCACTCTCCCAGCCAACGCCCTTGCGATAGACAAGAAAGCGGCCGCGCGGTGTGTAAGCTACACTCGTCTGACCTTCATCAACAAACGGCTTTCCAGTCCCGGTGGACACAGGAAGAATTCGGACAGCAACTTCTTCTGTGACGATCAGCAGCACTTGATGATCCAAGTCCACTTCGACATGCCGATACCCCAGCTCTCTGGGCCTCGGAGAGCCGCTGTTTCGAATTGCCTCCAACTCACCTATCGTAAGCTGACCGGTGATGGGCCTGCCCTCCAGTTTTTGAAATGCTATCAATGCCGATCGTGTCGCGGGATCGAATCGTCCATCAACTGGTCCCGTCCAGTAGCCCAGGTTGGAGAGACGGCGTTCTGCTTCTTTGATTTGTTCCGCGCGGAGACGCTCAGGCCGACTCTTTTGTTGGGCGCCGGCGATCGTCGCCGTCGAGAGCAAGAGAAAACAGATCCTGAAAAGAACTTTCATTCTGAGCCCGTTCATATTCGCCTAGTTTCCCCGGCAATAAATCCAACCAGGCGGCTGAACAGGTAGTGTCTTAGTTTGGCTTTGCGTGTCTTTGCGCCTTCGCGTCTTTGCGTGAGATTACTCTTTTAGTACAACAGTTTCACGCAAAGACGCAGAGGCGCAAAGAAAAACCGCAAAGTAAGACGCTTCTGCTGAACGCGCGCCCGAAAGATTGGGGATCTCAAAGAAAATAAGTGCCTGGATGGCCGTGGGGTAATTCTGTGGCGCCGATTCGGGGCACTAGCCCGACCGTAAGGGAGGGCTCCAAATACGCGACTTGATGAGCCCTCCCTTACGGTCGGGCTAATGCCCCGTTCCGGCAATGGCTTTATGTCCACAGAATTACCCCATTACCCCCTGGATAAATGTCTAGCGGGCTTTCGGGTTATTTGCTAAGCTGCTCTTGCCCTGCTAATGGTTTTTCGCTTGCACCCGCCCACCAGAAACCGAAACGGATCGACTTTAAGTGACTATTGTGTGGTGCCCTCGATGCAAAAGTTCGCGCATCCAGCGCGGCTACGAAGAATCTTTGATCATTCTTCGGATCGCCGGGCTGCATCAACTTCTCTGCAATAACTGCGGCCTGGAGTTCCGCGGTTTCGATCCGCTCCGCAAGTTGCCAAGAACTCCCGTCGAGCGGACGAAATCTGCCGCCAACGAGCGTCGCTTCCCACGTCACAAGGTCCACCTGCCGGCCACGATCTGCCTGGTTGAGCGGAATGTTCTGACCTGGGACGTCGCTTACACTCACCGCTCGCAGGGGCACTGCGAGACGATCAGTCAGATTGGAATGGCTTTCTCTTTTGTCGGCAGTCGCTTTCCGCCCGATGAGTTGACTCGACCGGGATGCTCTCTCTTTGTCACGGTGAACCTGCCCGGCGGCGCGATTGCGGCGGTAGTCTCGATCGTTCATTGGGAACGACGCGGGAGCAAAAGCCGAAGCAGTTGGTTTGTCGGCACTACAATCTCGCAGATGAGTGAAAGCGACACCGCCCGGCTGGCGGCGTATATCAAAAAGCGGTCGGAGGCGAGTCTCTACGTTGCGCCAACATAGTCTTTATCTTAAGGTTTGAGTCACGCTTCAAAGTCACTAGTAGTGGGTCAGTTTCAATCAGAGCACCCATTCTATCGTTGAGACGAAAAGCACCTCCACGAAATCACACGAACGTCACCAAACACGAGCATTGTTTCGGGCGGTTTCGTGTGACTTCGTGGATCGTTCACGCCATCGAAACAAAAGAACCTCAAAATGAACCACCACCCAAATCACTCCTTAACTTCATGAATCATGCAAGGTCGGTTAGACTTGAAGTTCATAGAGTCAATGAGCTTCAGCACATATTTCCGGTTCACTTCTTACGCGACCATCGCCGCCGCGGCGCTGGCGCTTTTTATTTCAGGCGGAGTCGGCCTGTATCTAACCATGGCCTTTGCGGCTGTGATGATCGCCGCCTGGAAGCTGGAGGGAACGCGTTGGCAATTGACGGAGCGGGTCGCCCTTGTTGTCATCCTGATTTCGTTGCCGATTTTCTATTTTGATTGGCGCATTCTGGCGCCATATCTGCAAATTCAGTATCTCGAAACAGGTCAACACGGGGCCGCGGAAGTCTCGGTGCTGGCGCATCTGATCCTTTTTCTTTCAGCCGTCAAGCTGCTGCAACGCAAAGCCGATCGCGACTGGTTCTTTCTTTATCTGATCTCATTCTTTGAAGTACTGCTCGCCGCCGGTCTCACTGCGAGTCCTGTTTTTCTCGCCACCCTTATTCTCTACTTATCCTGCGCTCTGTCGACTGTCGTGGCCTTTGAGATCCAAAGGGCGCGAGGCAAGGTTAGGCACGCCCAGACCAGACTTCTGGTTCCACCTGACTCATCGCTCTTTCGCAAACTGCCGATGAGACTTTGGCGCCGGCGTTATCTGGAAACGCGACGCTTGCCCCTGGTGTCGGTGGGCTTACTCGTCCTGATCGTCGTGCTGGCGCTGCCGTTCTTTTTAATCGCGCCGCGCACGGCTTCGAGTGCGCTGAAGCGCGGCGGTAACGGTGTCTCAGGTTTCATCGGATTTTCAGACAGCGTGACGCTGGGCGAAATTGGCCGTCTCAAAGGTAACGATGAAATCTTTATGCATGTGCGCGTTGAGAACTCGAATGCGACATCAGGCACAGGCTTGCGCTGGCGTGGAGTTGCGCTCGACGAATTCACCGGAAAAGCATGGAAGAAATCAGCAATCGCCGAAACGTCCGAAAAGAAGGAAAGCGAGCGCGGTTTTTTTCAAGTTGGCACCACCGAGGACCTTGGCCGTTTGATCGCTCAGACCTTTTATCTAGAGCCGGTAGATACGCCAATTCTATTTGGCGCGCCGCGGATCGTGGCGATACAGGGCAGCCTGCCTTTTGTGCGAATCGATTCAGAAGGTGCTGTCCAGACCCGGCCGCACGATCAAGAGAGAGTCGTCTACAAGGTATTCTCAGATACCATTGAACCTAACCCCGCCGTATTGCGTGCCGATCGGCCCGATCTGGTTCCGGCGGCGCGTTATCTGCAACTGCCATCAAACCTCGACCCGCGCATCGGATTGCTGACCAAGAATGTAGTCACGCAATCAGGAGTGCTTACCCGCTACGATGAGGCGCGCGCGATTGAATCATATCTTCGCGAAAACTACGGTTACACGCTCGACTTGAAAGCTGGTGGGCCGGACCCGCTCGCCGATTTTCTCTTTCACGTAAAGCAGGGACACTGCGAATACTTTGCGACGGCGATGGCAGTGATGTTGCGCACGCAGGGAATCGCCTCGCGTGTAGTCAATGGATTTCTTCCGGGCGAATACAACGAAGCGGCGAATGCGTTCACCGTCCGTCAGAGCGACGCCCACTCATGGGTGGAAGTTTATTTTCCGCAAGCCAATTCGTGGGTCACTTTTGATCCTACGCCGCCGGCCGGCCGCACCTCTCACGAGCGGAACGGCCTCACGGGTTATCTAAGCAAGTACTCGGAAGCACTCGAATTGATGTGGTTTCAGTACGTGGTCGGCTATGACAAGCAGGAACAACACTCGCTGGTCACTTCGCTGCGGAAAGAACTGATGGATCTTCAGCACGAGTCGATCAGGACAATCGATCGGGCGCGCACTGCGTTACCTTTCGTGATG
>QHXH01000387.1 GCA_003222855.1 Acidobacteriota bacterium | reverse complement strand
CCAACCTTCGCATTACCACGTCGAGCGCTCGGCGACGATGAACGCTCCTGCGCCTGTAGTATTCAACCAGGTTAATGATTTTCATAAATGGGACGCATGGTCGCCGTGGGCCAAGGTCGATCCGAATATGAAGCAGAATTACGAAGGCGCGCCGGCGGGAACCGGGGCGATGTATTCGTGGACGGGAAATGACCAGGTGGGGCAGGGGCGCATGACAATCACCGACAGCAAACCGAGCGAGCTGGTAAAGATCAAGCTTGAATTCATTAAGCCGTGGACAGCTACTAACGCGACTGATTTCATGTTCACGCCGCAAGGCAATCAAACGTCAGTGAAATGGACCATGGACGGCGACAACACTTTCATTGGCAAGGCATTCTGTCTCTTTATCATCATGGACAAGATGGTGAGCGTAGATTACGAAAAAGGCCTGGCGCAGATGAAAGCCGTGGCTGAAGCTGCGGCGAAGTAAACTGGATCTAAGATGAACATCGCTCTCTGGATCATTCAGGTATTGTTGAGCCTTCTTTTTCTCTTCGCGGGCTCAACGAAATTCGTGATGCCGGTTGAAGAGATGAACCGCCAGGCGCCGGTAGTGCTGCCCGGTTTATTACTGCACTTTATCGGCGCGTGTGAGATCCTGGGCGGCCTTGGCCTGATTCTACCCGGTCTGCTGCGTATCAAGCCGGGCCTTACGCCGCTGGCCGCCGCGGGGCTGGCCATCATCACGCTTGGCGCCACGGTCATAACCATAAAGGGCGGCGCAATCGTAATGGCGGTATTTCCGTTCGTTGTCTGCCTGCTTTCAATTTTCGTCGCTTACAGCCGCTGGCGAGTTGCGCCCATCGCGCCCAGGTAAAGCGCCCGCTCTTCGGCCACCGCACATTAGGACTTCTTAAGTCTCCAAATCCGACACGACATGAAGTAGTGTCTTACTTTGCGGTTTTTCTTGGCGGCTCTGCGTCTTTGCGTGAAACTGTTGTACTAAAAGAGTAATCTCACGCAAAGACACGAAGGCGCAAAGACGCGCAAAGGCAAACTAAGACACTACCCGACATGACATATTTACGACGGTGCCCAATCGAAAGGTTATTAACTCTGAAGCGCGCCGGCAAGCTGGAATGCCTAGTGGTACTAGCCATCGTTTGCTCGCAATCTTAACAGGCCTAATTGGCGCGGCGATTGCCGCGCCGTCTGCGCAACGTCCTGATCGTTCCGATCGCTCTCTGCTTTTGAATCCGGACAGCCCCGAGATGAACCGGCGCGCTCCCGATATCGCGCGCGTACGTCTTCAAACCACCAGAGGTGTAATCCGCCTGGAGTTACGTCGGGCATGGGCACCTCACGGCGTCGATCGATTTTACAATCTCGTCCGGCACGGCTATTACGATAACACCGCTGTGTTTCGCGTACTCGCCGGTAAGTGGGCACAATTCGGAATCAACGGCGATCCAGCGATCGCGCAGGCCTGGAGAACGCGCACGATTCCCGACGATCCGCGAGTCGAGAGAAACGTGCGCGGCGCCGTGTCGTTTGCTTTTAAGGAGTCGAACGGAAGGACTACGCAAGTATTCATTAACCTGCGGGACAACTCGGCGACGCACGACCGTGAGCCGTTCGTGCCTATCGGAAAAGTGATCGAAGGAATGAACGTCGCTGATGGATTGTGTTCTGACTATGGCGAGCAGGCAGGTGGCGGCATTCGGGGCGGAAAGCAGGATCCACTGTTCGCGGGTGGAAACGACTATCTAAAGCGCAATTTCCCACGTCTCGATTACATCACCAAAGCCACCATCGAGTATGAGGCGAGCGCGTCATTACGCTGACCGACGGCTTGGTTTATATTATGTTAGCAACCACCGTGGAGGATGGAAGTGTCCTGATTTGAAATTCTCTGCGCCTGCTTTGCGTTCTTTGCGTCTCCGCGGTGAGGTCTTCAAACTAATATTCACCGCTGAGACACAGAGGTCGCTGAGATTGCGCAGAGAAAAACCGAAATCAGGACAGTACTTGGAGGATCTCGCATGAGAAAATATATCTTCGCTATTGGCCTCGCGCTCGGCCTGGTCTTTGTTTCTAACCCCGCAACAGCTCAAGAGTCCGAACTTGCGCGCTGGCAACAAGAGGCGCGTAACGTCACCATCACGCGCGACGATTGGGGCATCGCGCACGTGCACGGCAAAACTGACGCCGACGCGGTTTTCGGAATGATCTATGCGCAAGCTGAAGATGACTTTAATCGCGTGGAAACAAACTACATCAATTCGATGGGGCGACTGGCGGAAGCCGAAGGTGAAAGCGGGATCTGGCGCGACTTGCGGATGAAAATCTTCATCGATCCTCAAGTGATGAAATCGGATTACGAAAAGACTCAGCCTTGGCTGCAGAAGTTGATGAATGCGTGGGCTGACGGTCTGAACTTCTATCTGGCGCAACATCCGGAAGTGACGCCGCGCGTCATCAGGCATTTCGAGCCCTGGATGGCCCTAACCTTTAGTGAAGGCAGCATCGGCGGAGACATCGAGACGATCAACCTCAATCAATTGCAGGCCTTCTATGGAAACGATCATGCGACGGTCGCATTGAATGAAACGAGCAGCTTTGTTACTGATCCCGGTGGATCAAATGGCGTCGCGATCTCGCCAAAAAATACGATCGGCAAACACGCGTTGCTGCTGATCAATCCGCATACGTCCTTTTATTTCAGATCGGAATTGCAGATGACGAGTGGCGAAGGCCTCAACGCTTACGGCGCGGTCACCTGGGGTCAATTTTTCATCTATCAGGGATTCAACGAGCACTGCGGTTGGATGCATACCTCCAGCGCGGTGGATGCGATTGATGAGTATCTCGAAACAATCGTGAAGAAAGGCGACCAGTACTATTACAAGTACGGTGGCGAAGAACGTCCCGTCGCGACTTCAGTTATCAAGGTCCCTTACAAAACCAATACGGGAATGGCTGAAAAAACTTTCACGGTTTATCGAACGCAACATGGCCCAATCATCAGAGCTGAAAATGGAAGGTGGGTGAGCA
>QHXH01000386.1:8301-9386 GCA_003222855.1 Acidobacteriota bacterium | reverse complement strand
GGGCTTGAGCGTGTCAGAAGCCCGACCATGAGGGAGGGCTGCTTGAGATTCCTCATCTTTTGGCGGATTCGCGTTCTCGATTGTAGCCCTCCCTGACGGTCGGGCTTCTGACTCGCGCCAGATCTTTTTCGGCTTCCAAATTTTCAGAAACAGAGTTAGCGCACCGAGCGAAACGAATGCAGCGGCTACATCGACCAACCATGGACCATGAAAATTCGAAACCAGAAATTGCGGCACTGCGAACGCCACACCCGCCACCAGTATCGCCGGCCAAATTTCGATCATTCCCTGAAAACCTGCGAAGGCCCAGATGAGCCAGAACGGAACAATCATTGAAAAGATCGGGAGCTGACGTCCAACCATCGCGCTGAGCTGTTTCAGATCCAGTCCCGTAACACCCTGCAAACCAATTAGCGGTGCGCCCAAGGCGCCGAACGCGACGGGAGCCGTGTTGGCGATTAACGCCAGACTCGACGCCGACATCGGCGTGAATCCCAGGCCAATAAGGATTGCTCCGGTGACGGCCACGGGAGTTCCGAATCCGCAAGCACCTTCGATGAATGCGCCGAAGCTGAACGCAATCAACAGCAATTGCAGCCTTCGGTCCTCAGTCAATCCGGTGATGCTGTGACGCAACCGCGCGAATAATCCGCATTGCTGGGTTAGCTGATACAGAAAGATTACGTTAATGACGATCCAACCGATGGGAAACAAACCGTACGCCGCCCCATAAAGCGCACTGCCGACAGTCATCGCAGCGGGCATGCGAAACACCGCGACAGCCACAACGAAGGAAGTCGTCAGGCCGAGGATCGCTGCGTAATGTGCTCTGATACGAATTACTCCGAGGCTTCCGAGTAGCACAACGATGGGAAGAGCTGCGAACGCAGTTGATAACAGAACGTTTCCGAGCGGATCGTAAACTTGAGACCAGGGCATGAGCGACAGTCGAGAAACCGGGCGATCTTTATCACGACCGGCGAAATACACCAACTAAATCGAATTAACGGGGCAGTAGCCCGACCGTTAGGGAGGGCGTTGCTACGGACGTCGACGCCCTCCCTAACGGTCGGGCTACTGCCCCA
>QHXH01000386.1:0-8276 GCA_003222855.1 Acidobacteriota bacterium | reverse complement strand
ACCACAACTATCCGTCGCTGCGAATCAGAAGATAAGAACTCGACCGATGTGATCAGGCATTCGACGGGGGCCGCGGTAAAACGCTTTAAGTCAGTAGCCTCGCGTCCTTCAGCGAGAAGCATATCGGCATCGAATGCTAATTCAGTTCTATCAGCGCCCGTCAGTTCACCGCCCTCAAGCTCGGAAATCGCCACGCCCTGTGGCAATAGATTCATTTCACCGTCGAGATAAACCGTCCAAAGAAAGCCGATGTCCAAAAGAAGGTGCGCCGCCTCTCCCGCGATGCACCAGCCCAGCACGGTCGCGCCGAGAACGTGCTTGATTACATGATCCTGATGCGTTGATGTTTCGATTGTGGTCCAAGGCATAAGTCGGACTTACCGTTCAAGCTTAGAATTTAGGGCTTAGAGCTTAGCACCTGAAGCCAGGCCATTTCTTAAATCCAGTCTTCTAAAATCTAACATCTAAAATCTAAGCTCTAAAAGCTCTCACTGCTCATAGCGCCGCAAGTTCTTAGCTTTGTTTAAAGCAAACACAGCCGCCAACACGCAGGCGGCGCCGCCCGTCACGACTGATATTGGTGCGCCGAACAAAGCTGCCACGGCGCCGGCTTCCACTTCGCCTAACTGTGGCCCACCCATGAAAAAGATCATATTGATCGAAGTCATGCGCCCGCGTAGTTTGTTCGGCGTCACCAGTTGCCGAATCGTCTGTCGCAGGATCGTGCTGACCGTGTCCGCAGCTCCGGTTGCCGCAAGCATCAACAATGAAATCCAAAACACTCGCGAGACGCCAAAAGCGATCATCGCGGCCCCATAGAAGGCGACGGACACAATTACGGTGAGTCCTTGTCTCTTCAATACTCCGAGCCGCGCCATAATCAATCCCGCAACGATCGCTCCCGCCGCCGGGGCCGCCCCCAGTAATCCATATCCCCTCGCGCCCACATTGAGAATGTCCTTCGCGTAAATCGGCAGCAGTTGATTCGCGGAGGCAAAGAAGGTTGCCACGAAATCGAGGGTCATTGTCTGCACAATGATCGGCGTCCGCCAAACAAAACGAAGACCTTCGACCAGGGCCTTCAGACTGATTCCCGAGCTTTCGGTTTCGCTCTCCTCTGGCTTGCCGCTCGTATGCATCAGCAATAACCCGACGATTACAGCTATGAATGAGGCGGCATTGATTCCGTAAACCAGGTCTGGACCACGGGTCGCCAACAGGAACCCCGCCAACGGTGGTCCACTGATCAACCCGATTTGAAAAACGAGTATGCTCAGGCTCGCCGCATTCGGAAAATCTTTGAGCGGCACGAGCGTGGGCATCAGCGATTGACGCGCGGGCGTATCAAATGCCCACGCAGCGGAAGCGATCGCCGTCAGTAGAAAGATGGGCCACGCGTGGCGCAATCCTGAAAACGTGACCAGCGCCAGGATTGCGCTGCACAAAAGCATGATCGTCTGGGTCGCCACCATCAGACGACGGCGATCGACGACATCAGCAACGACGCCGCCCATTAACGAACACAAAATGATCGGGACAGCCCTACACGCGCCGACCAGGCCCAAGGCCATCGCGGAATGAGTGAGCAGGTAGATGTGCCAGTTGATCGCAGCGAGCTGCATCTGCGATCCGGTCACGGAAACGATCTGCCCCATCCACAGCAAGCGAAAGTCGCGATGACGAAGAGATGTAAATGCGGATTGGCGATCTTTTGGCTAAACGTATTTATAACCGATCGGCCTGAGGAACTAAAAAACCGCAGCGCCTGGGTGATGACTCAATTGTTTTTTCTCTGCGTAATTTCTGCGTCCTCGGCGTTTCGGCGGTGAGTGTTGGTTCAACAAGCTCTCCACAGAGCCGCAGAGATCGCAGAGGCAGCGCAGAATTTCAAATTAGAGCCACTACCAGCGCCTAACCGTTCTACCTGTCGTTGTTTGGCGCGAGTTCACAGGCCCACTCGCGCGCGCGAACCCTTTTGAGATGCTCAAAACCGTGGTTCGATGGGTTAGACTGGGCCAATAGCAATTAGCGCATGAAACACCTGGAACGGAAACAGTGGTTCGCAATAGCTGTGCTGGCGGTCGTGCTTTTAATCACCAGCCTCTTTGCCGTGCGTACGGTTCGCCGCGCAGTTTATTGGCGTTTGCATCGCGACGAGGTGATCCGACCGTGGATGAGCGTGCCTTACGTCGCGCACTCATATCGTGTGCCTCCAAACGTCCTGTATGAAGCGATTGGGATACCTCTGCAATCCCACGACCGCAGACCGATAAGAGATATCGCGCGCGAACAAAATCGATCAGTCGAGGAAGTGATCGCGACTCTGCAGAACGCGATCGCTCGCGAACGCGCAGATAATCCTTCCGAATCGCAGTCTCCTTCTCCCGGGAGGTCTCCTTGAGTCTCACCGATCAGTTGCTGGCGGCCCTTTCGCTTTACGGATTACCGTTACTGTTTGGCGTGGTTGCAATTGCCGCCGCCGGCGTTCCGATGCCGGTAACCTTGTTGTTGGTCGCCGCGGGTTCCTTCGTTGAGTTGGGCGAGATGAAGCTTTGGCAGGTCCTGGTCGTCGCAAGTGGCGCGGCCGTGCTGGGTGACCAGGTCGGATATGCATTGGGGCGATGGGGCGGCCATCACGTCCTTGAGCGCATGCGACGACGTAAAAATGGCGAAGCGAAGATCGCGCAGGCTCGCGCCTTCGCCAAACGCTGGGGCGGCGCGGGAATATTTTTTACGCGCTGGCTCGTAACTCCCCTGGGACCCTGGCTCAATCTGACCAGCGGCATCGCAAACTATCCGTGGGGAGCGTTTCTGATCTGGGATGTGCTGGGCGAGACGCTTTGGGTGGTTCTCTACGTTTTGCTCGGCAAATTTTTCAGCGAACGAGTGCAAGCGCTGTTGGACATTCTCGGGAACCTTTCGTGGGTCATTGTCGGCTTTGTCGCTGCTCTGATCCTGATCTGGCAATTGTTGAGGTCGCTGCGTCCCACAGAGACCCTGCACCACGCGAAAGTGAGGGGATTGTCTTAGACTTCCTAATTGGTCTGCTTCGTTGCCTTCAGCTCTTTGTACATGTCGTCGACATTTGGAACGGCGAAGTTTTGAAATGCGAAGCTCTTGTATTTCTCAGGCAGAGTCAATTGCTGCTTCGCCTGGTCGACGGTTAGCCCATTCGCGATTCCCTGCTTTACCCGCGCCCGCAAATCGTCCAGATAATCGCGAAAATCTTTGATGTCCGCGGCGCCGGCGACATTGCCGTGACCGGGCACGAACTTCGCCGTTGGATGCTGCTTCAATATTTGATCGAGCGTTGGAATCCAATCATTCACTGTCGCATCAACCAGGTTCGGCAGAGTCCTTGACCAACCTAAGTCGCCAGTGAAGACGACCTTCGCATCCGGAACATAGGCAAAAACATCTCCCCCGGTGTGACCGGGTAAAGTAGCGAGAATCACTTTACGTTTTCCCAGATCGAGCGTCATCGTTCCTGACTTAAAGGTCTTCGTCGGATTCGTCAGCTTGATCGTCATCATCGCATCCAGCCGCCGTATGGTTCGTTCAAGCTGGCTGCGCTTGTCTGCTTGCTCTGCCGGAGTGTCTGCTAATTGTTTCGCCGCATCGGCTTTCCGTTTGGCGAGTTCCTCCGGCGCGGGCAGAAAACGCTTGTTCTTCGTCGTCTGCCAAATCATCACGTTGTCATGCGCGATGATCGGAACTCCGCGAGCGGCCAATACTTGATTACCACCCGTATGATCGAGATGGTAATGACTGTTCACCGCGAACTTGATCGGCAGTTTCGTGAGCGACTGAATCTCGGCGATCAATTCTTCGATTGCCGCGGGCGTAAAGAAGGTGTCGAAGATCAAAACGCCATCGTTACCAATTACAAAACCGGCATTACCGGACGCCAGTCCTCCTGATTTTGCTATGGCCGCGTAAACGCCTTCGGCGACCTTGGCGATTTGAAAATCATCTTCCGCTTTGGGAACATCAGCCGATACTGATTGTGGAAGGAAGGATCCAAACGCGATCGCCAGAATGATCGGCGCGATTAGCAAGATTCGCACGTTGAATGCTTTCATAACCTGTTACGTTTCAGCCGCCATCCGACCGGCTCGTTTTCGTGTGGATCGGTTTGCGTTCGTGTGATTTCGCGATCTGTTTTGCAGCTGAAGCAAAGAGAAACAAAACCACCAAACCACACGAACGAGGAATCACGAAAAGACACCAAAGGCTCTGGTAATTTAATCAAGTAAGTAATTACCGAAGCATCGCGGTTCTATACCAGGGCTATATCCTGGCCATTATGGCCATCCATCGAGCCCAGGCGTCGTCGTGAGCTTTGCGGTTCGCTTTATACATCGCCTGATCGTTCGCAGCTTTTTTCGCGGCCGCCTCATCGGCGTCGGGCGCAGCCGCGGCCGGAGCTGGATTGTTTGGCTCGCCGGCCCGCATGAATCCGTGACCCGCTCCCGCGTATGTCACCGGATCGTAAATTCTCTTAAGTTCCTTCATTGCGTCGACGGTTGGCGGAACGGTGGCATCGATGCGCATGTCGTTCTCGGCATAGAATCCATAAACCGGTGCGCCAATTTTTGCCAGCGCGGCTTTATCGACCGTGTACGGCTGTCCCTGGGCGTTGTCATTCGGCGCGGACCCGTAGAAGACGAACGCTGCTTTCAAGCTCGGCCGGCGCGTCGCGAAAAAGAAAGTTGTGCTGCCTCCCCAACAAAAACCTCCGACCGCGACCTTGCCATTCGCTGCGGGCAGTTTGGAAACATAGTCCGCCACAGCATTCAAATCACTGGCGATCTGATCAGGCGGCAGGGCGCGAATGGCCTGTCCCACGGCATTGCTTCCCTTCGTCGCCGCATCGGCAGTACCTCCACCATTCGGTCCCATCCCTGACAGCAGATCAGGAGCGATCGCGATGTATCCGGCTTCGGCCAATTCATCGGTCATCTGCTGCACCCAATCGCTCATTCCGAAAATCTCGTGAATTACCACCACGGCGGTCGCTTTCTTACTCACTTCCGGATAGACGATGAAACTGTTGACCTCGCGAGTGCCGTTCTTTATCTTCGCGGCGACTTCGCAAGTTTCTCCTTCGCCCAATCCTGCGTGATCTCGCTTTCCGCAGTCGGATCCGCATTCAGGTCCATGTGATGATGCGACATGTCCTGCGCGGTTGCTGTTCCGATCGCGCAAAACAGCAAGCCGACGGCGACGGCAATGAAGGCCTGCGCTTTCCTGACGGCCTGTTGCCAACGATTCAAATGGATTTTCATTCGGTTCCTCCGCGTTCACGTGTTCATAGATTTAAGACTCTAAATATCACAATCATCGTCCGTATGCGAGCAATATAAGATAACGAGGTAGTGATGTCCTCTAGAGTTGTATTGACGGACGTGCTGTGCAGCTCGACGGCCGCGGTCTCAGTCACACCTCGCTTCAGCGAGGTGTCCTTAGTGCACTCAATTCTGCTAACCGTTTCAACGGTAACAACATATCTGACTCACCTATTGCGCCGAAGGCGCTAGATGTAATAGCCCGGCCCAACGGGCCGGGTGGAAGACGCGGACTTGATAGAGCGCTGAAAGCGCGAAATGTCATGGTCTTTTCAAGAACATGTTCACCCAATGCTCTGAGCCTTAATTATGTATGCCGCGCTTTCAGCGCTCCGAATCAATATGCACGCCCGTACCCGGGCCGTTGGCCCGGGCTATTACATTTGGCGCCTTCGGCGCAGTTCAACCACGTATGCAATTAGCATCATTAGGTGAGTCAGATATGTTATTGCCGGCGAATTCGTTGTGTCTTCTTCTGATCGAAAAGCAAATAGCTATGCTAAATTCTCAATTATGAAAATCGATCGTCGCGGTTTCTTGTTAGCTTCGTCTTCGGCTTTGGTATTGGCAAAAACACAATTAGCGCGCGCCGCACTTGTGCGATCTTCTGAAACCCCGGAGCACTTTGCGTTCGAGGGCGGAATCGAGGGAAGAGCGATTGCGGTCTATACCACTGCTGACAAGAGTGAGTACCGCCTCACTCCTACGGAAACTCCGGTTTTCAAGCCTTTGGGCCAACCACTTGAAACCCAGATCTGTGTCTTTGTCGATCCGTCCACGAAATTTCAAACTATTTTAGGCATCGGGGGCGCGCTCACTGATGCTTCGGCCGAGACGTTTGCAAAGCTGCCCCCGGCGAAACAGCAGGAAATCTTAAAAGCGTATTTCGATTCCAGCACGGGCATCGGCTACACGCTGGCCAGGACCAACATCCACAGTTGTGATTTCTCGAGCGCCAGTTACACCTATGTTGACGAAGGCGACAAGGAGTTGCGCAGCTTTACCGTCAACCATGATAAGCAATTTCGAATTCCCTTTGTGAAACAAGCGCTGGCAACGGCCGGAGGGAAGCTCAGCATCTTTGGCAGCCCCTGGAGTCCACCGGCTTTCATGAAGGACAACAACGACATGCTTCACGGTGGCAGATTGAAACCAGAGTTTTATCAATCCTGGGCCAGTTACTTCGCGAAGTTCATCAAGGCCTACGAGCGAGAAGGCGTTCCCGTCTGGGGCATCACTATTCAAAACGAACCCATGGCCACGCAACGATGGGAGTCGTGTATTTATTCCGCTGAGGAAGAGAGAGATTTTCTGAAAAACTACCTCGGCCCGACGATGAAAAGTGAGCGGTTGGGTGACAAGAAGATCATTGTCTGGGACCACAATCGCGACCTCATTTACCAGCGGGCCCGCACTATCCTAACCGACCCTAAGGCCGCTCAGTACGTTTGGGGTATTGGTTATCACTGGTATGAACCATGGAGTGGCGGCGACCCGATGTTCGATAACGTTAAGCTCGTGCACGAAACTTTCCCGGCTAAGAATTTGCTCTTCACTGAAGGTTGCGTTGATGCCTTCAATGCTCAAAGGCTTCGCGATTGGAAACTAGGCGAGCAGTATGGCCGTTCAATGATTAATGATTTCAATAGCGGCGCCGTGGGTTGGACGGATTGGAACGTGCTGCTGGATGAAACAGGCGGCCCAAATCACGTCAACAATTTCTGCTTTGCACCCGTTCACGCTGATACCAAAACGGGCGAGTTGACTTACACCAATTCGTACTATTACCTCGGACACTTTTCAAAGTTCGTCCGTCCGGGCGCTAAGAGAATCGCCAGCTCACCCAGCCGGAGCCCGCTTCTTTCCGCAGCCTTTATGAACACGGACGGAAAAGTGGCGGTAGTGGTGATGAACAAAAGCGATCAGAAGATTTTCTATTACCTCTGGCTAGACGGTCAGGCTGCGGAAGTTAACAGCTTGCCGCATTCTATTCAGACACTTGTGTTCTAAGTTTCGTTGAGATGAGGTGATGGAGTCAGTACCGGGAGCGGTAGCGACCGGGTCGCAACTGATAGCAAGAATCGAGTTTGCCAGGATGTTACCCGGTCGCTACCGCTCCCGGTACTGACCTCATCCTCAAATTAGACACTACCTTGCCGCCACCCCGTTGACCTTCATACGTGCTTCGGCGTATGTTGAATGTTCCCCCTTGAAATTGTGAGTTTCGGGTTTTGATTTCGAAATTCAAGGGGGGCTTCGTGATAACGCTGAACAGATTCTCGCCGGCCGCAGCTCTGATACTGAGTCTGCTTTTTCTAATTCCAACCAACTCATTCGCGATCGCAAAGACGCAGAAGCCGAAGGGTCATCTGTCGCACACGCGCGCCCCCGCGCTTACTCGCGCCGAGATGAAGGAAGCTGACGCGCGCCTGTCTGAGATGGGTTATGGCACCGGGCGAAATGCTCTGATCGCGTTTCAGAAATACGAGGGGCGGAAGGCTACGGGCCAACTCGGTCGTGAGGACATTGATGCGATCATCAGTGCGAGCGCGCCGCAGGCGAAAGACTCAGGCTATAAGCACGTTGAAGTTGATTTGGATCGGCAGGTGTTGTTGCTGACGGATGACGAAGGAGTGGTCAAGAAGGTCCTCCCGGTCTCAACCGGCAGCGATAAGCATTACAACGAAAAGGGCATGAGCGGCCTGGCGTACACGCCGAGGGGGCGCTTCAGGATCTTTGCAAAGATTTCGGGCTGGCGGAAGTCGCCGCTGGGCCTGCTTTATTATCCAAACTATTTCAGTGACGGACTGGCGATTCATGGAAACTCTTCCGTTCCTAATTCGCCTGAGAGCCACGGCTGCATTCGCATTCCCAACTCGGCAGCCATCGAGATGTACAAGTCGATGCCACTCGGAACGATTGTGCTGA
>QHXH01000385.1:3802-5724 GCA_003222855.1 Acidobacteriota bacterium | reverse complement strand
GAACAGTCGCGATATCGGCGCCACTGATATCTATCGCGTCAGCAGCGATGGCGGCACGCCGATGCAAGTCAGCGGCGACCTTTACACCAACGAATATTTCGCGGCGCCGTCGCATGACGGAAATTCGGTGGCTTTTGCCGGCCACGGGTTCGGCGGCGCGCAATGGTGGCGCAAAGGCCACAGTCACATCGATGAGAGCGAAATCTGGTTGCTGCGTTTGGGCGCTAATCCGACCTACGAACAAATTAGCGAAGGTGGCGCTAAGGAAATATGGCCCATGTGGAGCAGCAATGACGCGACCGTTTATTACGTCTCAGATCGCAGCGGCGCGCAAAATGTTTGGGCCAAAGATCTCAACGGCAAGAGCCGGCAAGGCACACAATTCAAAGATGGACGCGTACTGTGGCCGAGCATCGCATATGACGGACGAACGATTGTTTGTGAACGCAACTTTGAGATTTGGAAAGTTGATGCTACCAGCGGGCGCGCCAGCGCCGTCAACATCAATCGCCGCGGCGCGGCAGCCGGGCCTGCTGTAGAACACCTGAGACTCAACGATCAGATCTCAGAGATGGCCCTCTCTCCGGACGGAAAAAAGATTGCTTTCATTGTGCGTGGCGAGATTTTTGCCGTTTCGTCGAGCGATGGCGGCGATGCGACGCGAGTGACTTTTTCGCCCGCGGAAGAGAGTCAGGTTGAGTGGTCAGCGGACAGCCGGCGGCTGGTTTACGTCTCGGATCGCGATGGCCCAACCCACTTGTTCCTCTACGATTTTGCAACCAACAGCGAGTCTCGCATCACGAACGATCAGGCAAGTGACGACACGCCGCAGTTTTCCCCGGACGGAAAATCGATCGCCTTTGAGCGCGGCGGCGAAGAGATTCGCATTTATGAAATTGACGCCAAGAAAGAACGCACGGTCGCGAAAGCGCACCTCGAACGGCCGCCCCTCAGTTCCGACCGGCCCTTCGTCTGGTCGCCGGACAGTAAGTGGATCGCATACGTGCCGGTGGGCGACAAGTCTTTCAAGAATGTCTACATCGCACAGGCCACCGGTGGTCAAGACCGCCAGATCACTTTTCTGTCAAACGGAAACAGCAACACGGTTTCCTGGAGTCCCGACGGTACCTTTGTTTTGTTTGACACCAATCAGCGCACTGAGACGGGGCAAGTCGCGCGCGTCGATCTGATTCCACGGACTCCAAAGTTTCGCGAGGATCAATTCCGCGATCTGTTCAAGGAAGAAACGCCCAGGACTCCTCTGCGTCAGACGCCGGCCACCGAGGCGCAACCGGCTGCAACACCGGCGGCAATGGCGACTGCTACGCCGACACCGGACACGAAAGGCAAGCCGGTGCAAATTGATTCCGATCAAATTCGTCGCCGCCTGACACTGCTGCCGGTGGGCATCGATGTCCGCTATCAAACCATCAGTCCAGATGGAAAATCACTTTTGATGATTGCGGCGGTGGCGAATCAATTGAATCTTTATGTGTTTCCGCTCGATGAGCTATCGAAAGATCCTTTCGTTTCAAAGCAGCTTACTTCGACTGCGGGTTTCAAGAGCAACCCGCACTTCTCACCTGACAGCAAGGAGATCTATTACCTCGAGGCTGGACGCATTAACGTCATTCCGATTGAGAACCGGCAATCGCGCCCCATCGCTGTCACCGCCGAAATGGATGTTGATTTCGCGCGTGAGAAGAACGAAGTCTTTCAACAAGCCTGGACCTACATCCGCGACAATTTTTTCGATCCGAACTTCAACGGCGTGAACTGGAATGCGGTCCGCGACGAGTACGCGCCGTTGGCAGCGGGTGCGCGCAACGGCGATGAACTGCGGCGGATAATTTCAGAGATGCTGGGCGAGCTAAACGCGTCGCATTCGGGAATTGCGGCCCCCGCCGGCACCGCCCAGGCGG
>QHXH01000385.1:0-3764 GCA_003222855.1 Acidobacteriota bacterium | reverse complement strand
GCTGACGCCGGCGGCGATCAGCAATATCAAGACGGGCGAATACGTGATGTCGGTAGATGGTGCGGCGATTGGACCACACACGAATCCTGACGAGCTGCTGGCTTATAAGATTGGCAAGCGGGTAGTCCTTTCGATCGCTTCATCGTCTGACAGCACGCAAAAGCGCGATCTCGTGGTGCGCCCGATTAACGGCGCGACGGAGCGCAATCTGCTTTACCGCAAATGGATTGAAGAGAATCGTGCTTATGTCGCGAAGATCAGCCAGGGCCGTCTGGGATACATTCATATGGCCGACATGTCCGCCGGCGCCTTGACGCAGCTTAACCTCGATCTCGATGCCGAAAATCAGAAACGCGACGGCGTCGTGATCGACGTGCGCAACAATAACGGCGGCTTTGTAAACGTCTACGCGATTGACGTGCTGGCGCGGCGAAGTTATTTCAACATGACGCCGCGCGGGTTCTCGATGGCCCCATCGCGAAGCGCGTTGGGCCAACGCGCGCTCGAACTGCCCACGATTCTGGTTACGAACCGTCACACGTTGTCTGACGGCGAGGACTTCACTGAAGGTTACCGATCGCTGCATCTGGGGAAAGTCGTCGGTGAGCCCACCGCTGGTTGGATCATCTACACCTCAGGTGTGCAATTGATCGACGGCTCTGGGTTGCGCCTGCCGTACGATCGAATCACGGCGAACGATGGCACGTTGATGGAAATGCATCCACGACCTGTCGACATTCCCGTCGCAAAACCAATCGGCGAAAGTTTCCGCGGACGCGACAGTCAGCTTGATGCGGCGGTTACAGAATTGCTGAAAGAGATTGGAAACCGATCAAGAGAGAATTAATGGGACTGAGCGGGTGCTTGAGTACCAACTTCAATTGCGGTTTGGAGTCAGTACCCGGAGCGGTAGCGACCGGGTCGCAATCCGTGATCTCGATCTGGCGATAGGCTGACCCGGTCGCTACCGCTCAGGGTACTGACTTCACCTCAACAATCTCGCCATGACGATCAGCGCGCCCAAATGATTCGAGCTATGATCGGCCAACACCAGCACTTCGCGCAGCACGGTCTGACCCGTTCCGTGAGGAATTTGTGCGAAAAGATCGGTAGCGGGATCGCGCACCAGATCTGCAAACGTTTCCAGGTCGCTCCGAAACTTCTCGACAGTTTCGTTCCACAGTTTTTCTGTGCCGGTTTCGCTTTCATCAGGCCAGTAACCCTTCGGCCACTTAGGCGAGACGTGCTTTCGGTCGCGCGAGAATTCCAGGATGTCCCATTGCGCGATCCGCATGTGCTCGATGACTTGCCAGGCCGTATAGGGAAGACCCGCAACGCGTTGTCCGCATTTTGCAACCGGAAAATCTTTCAAGAAATCGTCAAAGCTGACGTGCGCATTCCCGCCCTCGAGTAGCGAGACTAAATGCTCGCGTAGCGACTGGTCGTTGGGTGATTGATTCATTGGCTCATTGGCTCATTGATCCATTGATTCAATGAATCGATGAACCAATGGATCATTTCTTCCTGTTAATCCGATAAGCATCGTACCGGCACACGGCGGAATAATCACAAAACTTGCACGTATGTTTTCCCAGCGAAGGCTTTACTCGGAAGTGACCGCCGCGCATGCCGTCGATGAATTCCCAAACTCGATTTGCCACGTCGCGCCGGATGCGCCGCCACTCTGGATCATCGAATTTGCTGATATGACTTGTGATGTTCGTGCAATCGGCGAAAGCAGTCCGGTATAAGCCCTGGTTGAGACGCGCGCCTTTTCCGCGCAACGTGTAATATCCGCCGCCCCCTAAATCAAAGCTCGGGAGAAACAGTTGTTCGAGCGCGGCGAGATAGATGGGAATCTGCACCTGACGGCCGCTCTTTAGATCGTCGAGGCTCGCGCCTTTCGACAGTTTGTAATCGTAGGCGATCGCCAGCCTCTCTTCTGCCGCCGCTTCAGCGCGTTCCAGTTTCAAATACCGTTTGGTTGAGTTCGGATCGCTTGCTTCAGACGTGCGTCCGAAGGCTAATTCGAAATAGGCAGGGCGCACGCCGCGAGGGTTCGTCTTTTCCTGAAGCCGCAACTCGTAAAGCAGAACCTGATCGAGAATCAGTTTCCGGATCTCGCAATCGATTTTCCAGATGCGCTCGTTGAGCGGCGGCACTTTGTCTTCATGCTCTTTGAAAACCTTATCCGCCGTCTTTCGTATTTCATCGCGCAGCGTTTTGCGATTATGTGAAGGCAGATACTCGCCGCGGTGCTTTTCAAAGAAGCGCCGCAAAATATCGTGCAACAATTTTCCGGCGTCAATGGCTTGCAGGTCTAATGCGGCTTCACTTCGCGGCTCGATTCGCAGAACGCGATTGCCGAAAAATCTGAACGCACAATTGCCATAAGTGCTTAAGCGGCTGGCGCTATAGACGTGGTCAGGTCCGAAATGCCGGGCCAGCATCGAACGCAGATCATTGTTGGTGATTTCGCCGTCGTATGGGCCAAACCATCCGCCATGGCGCTGATGCTCAATGTCGATCCGATGCCGTGCGGACGGCGAGATGTAGCCGCGCTCTGCTGCGCGAGACAATAAGTCGCTGATCACTGACTGCGGCAGCTTCGCGGCCTGGTGGCCACCTGCTTCGGCTTGTCTAACTAAGGTCGGGCCTAACTCAGCCGCACTCGACGCAGCGAATGGATCGCGTGCGTCAATATCCGCGCGAATCTGTTTCACCTCGATTTGCTGCGGCGTAATCGCTCGCCGCAACTCTTCAATGTAATACGATGCGACCGTTTCCGATCCATCGCTCAAGGCAAGCGGCCGCGTTAGATACAACCGGTCAGTCGTGCGACAAGCCGCTTGATAGAAGTAATGCTCTTCCTTCAGCAGCGTGTCGGTGGAAATATCTTCAAGGAAGATGCCGTGCTTTTGCAGGCGCACGCGTTCTTCGTGCGGATAAAGCCAATCGCGCGACGTTCTTAAGGGAAATCCGCCTTCGATCATTCCCGCGATGAACACCGCGCGAAAGCTGAGGCCTCGCACGTCCGTCGCCTCCAGCACCCGCAGGCCATCGCGGTTCGGCGCGCCAATCGATAGAGTTTGAGAATTAAGGCAGCGCTCAACTTCATCAATGAAACTGGATAGCGCGATTGGTGTCAGAAGCCCGCGCGTAAGCAAGGGCTCATTATCCAAACTGGCCCTCTCTGACCGCCCCACCCCAGCCGGGCTGTCCGGCTGGGGACCCCGGGGTCGGGCTGCTGACACGACCGTCGACGCGTAATCAAAGCTGCGTACCGTGGCAGTGATCGCGCGGCGCACACTCTCGCGCCCGCGAACATCAAGGGTGGCCTGCGGAATGTCGCTCGCGTCGGGCTTCCGCTCAAAAGGACGGTTTACCTGATTTGAGAACTGCAACTGATCGAGCAGCAGCATCAGCGCAAGGCGCAACTCTTCGACCGTGCCTTTTTCCGGAATGGCTGACAGCAGTTGCTGCAAATGCTTCATTACCAAAATCGTCCACGCGATGGCGGCAGGATGGACGCTCGCAGGTTTCTTGCGCCGGTCAATTGCGGCCTCGTCTTCCTGCGGTGCTTCGTCTTCAGCAGTCGCTGCCGGATCGTCTGACTCATCACCGGCGATCAGCGTCTGCGCTGCCTCGATGGAAGGGAAGACCCTGATCAATTTCCGCGCTCGATCGATCCACGAGTTGACACGCAATTCGCTGCCCACATAGGCGAGCACATTTTCCAGATCATCCGGTTTCCAGCATCCGAT
>QHXH01000384.1 GCA_003222855.1 Acidobacteriota bacterium | reverse complement strand
GGCGCCGAGTCAGTATAGTGGGCGGCGCGGAGTATAGCACTGCTGATCTTTCGAGGAAAGCCAATTTTGTGTCAATGCCGGCGTTCGAGCCAACGCCTAATCATTTGCGGCAGCAGAAGCAGGCTTTGCAGGATCGATCCGCTCGCAAATCGGCGGGCAAACCCACGGAAAAGCTGGCCGGCGTCTTCGGTGTAATTGAACCACCAGAGGTCAGGAAGGAAGGGAACGCGATTCACATGGATATGTTGGGAGCGCACGAGTTCGAGCAGACCGGCGCGACCATGCGTGCGCCCCAGGCCGCTCTGTTTCATGCCGCCCCAGGGCGTCTGCGCAATTCCGTGCGTGTAAAGGACCTCGTTAATCATCACGGTGCCGGCGTCGATCTGTCGCGCCAGCTTTTGTCCACGCGCAATGTTTTTGGTCCAAACGCTCGCCGTCAGGCCGAACTGGCTGTCATTCGCCAGGCGCAGAGCTTCATTATCATTTTTGAAGGTCATGATCGGAAGCACCGGTCCGAAAGTTTCTTCGCGCATCACGTCCATCTCGTGATTGACGTTAGTCAGGACGGTGGGCGGAAAAAAGGGTCCAGCCATGTCTCGTAATCGCTCGCCGCCGGTTAAGGCGACCGCGCCATGATCGATTGCCTGATTCACGTGTCGTTCGACAACGCGTAGTTGTCGCTCACTCGACATCGATCCGATGTCGGTGTTCTTCTCTGTGCCCGCGGCCTGACGCAGTCGTTTGGTTTCCTTCACCACTTCAGCGATGAATTGATCGGCGATGCCTTCCTGCACATAGCAGCGCTCGACTGACGAACATGATTGGCCGCAATTCGCAAACGCGCCCCACACCGCGCCTCGCGCAGCATTGATGACGTGCGCGTCATCCAAAACGACCATCGGATCTTTGCCGCCCAGCTCCAGCGCCACGGGAATCAGATACTTTGCCGCTGCTTCTGCGACTCGGCGGCCAGTAGCGACGCTGCCAGTGAACATGATCTTGTCCACCCCTGCGCCGACCAGGGCCGCGCCCGTGGAACCATCGCCAGTAACGACTTCCAAAACTCCATCGGGCAAACCCGCGCGCCCCAATACTTCTTTGATCTTTATGCCGGCCAGCGGCGTCAACTCACTGGGCTTCAGCACGGCCGCGTTGCCCGCCATTAAAGCCATCACAACTTCGCCAAGTGGTGTGGCCCACGGAAAGTTCCACGGCGAGATAATTCCGATGACACCGATCGGTTTGTAGATTTCGTACGATGAGCGCCCCATTGTCCAATATTGGCCGACACTGATTCTTCTTGGGCTCAAAAGATTTGCCGTTTTGCGTGCGAAGTACTGCATCAGATCGAGCGCTGGCGTCAGTTCCAGAGAGATCGCCTCTACTACCGGCTTGCCAGTTTCCATCGAAATGAGAAAAGCGATCTCGTCCAACTCTTTGAGAATTATTTTTCGCGCTTCCATGATCACGCGACCGCGCTCGCTGTAGCGTCGCTCCGCCCAGGCAGGTTGGGCAGCGCGGGCGCGCGAAGCGGCACGCGCTACCTCCTCCGGCATCACGAGCGGCGCGCGGCCGATTTCCTCGCCGGTAGCCGGATCGTGACAGATAATTTCGGCGCCGGGTGATTTGGCGGGAATGCTCTGGGCCATCGAATCGATTATCGCTTAGAAGTGGCAACTTGTCAGTACCACCTGCAATAGCAGGGCGGTTATTTCTTCGGTGACAAGACAGTTGCGTCCCCGTACGTCGGGTTTCAACAGTTTCTGACAGGATGCTTCGGCGGGACAATAAAGAACTCTCCACGAACACCACACGAAAATCACGAAGAAAAAGACTTTGGTGTTTCTTCGTGTGAGTTCGTGGTTTCAATCCGCGTCGCCAATTCTGGAAGTAAGGCACCACCATCGACAACACCGCCCGCTACCGCACGCGGTTCTGACTCAGCTACAATACGATTCCAATTTCTGTTCATCGAGGAGAAGCAAATGCTCAAGCCGCAACTTGTGGAATTCATGCGCCGCATCGACAAAACTTCGGTCGCGATCATACCCGCCGCGCGCGAAGCCGTGCGTTCGCACGACACGAATTATCGCTATCGCCAGAACTCGGATTTCTTTTATCTGACCGGATTCGAAGAGCCGGATGCGATCGCCGTCATCGCTCCCTCAAAAGAAAAGAAGTTCACGCTGTTCGTGCGGCCGCGGGATTTGGAACAGGAGATTTGGAACGGCTACCGGGCGGGCGTCGAAGGCGCCGTTTCGAATTACAGCGCCGATGAAGCTTTCCCGATCAACGAATTTGATGAAAAGTTGCCGGAAATTCTCGATGGACCATCAGTTCTCTACTACGCATTCGGGCACAGCACGCCGGAAATGGACCAGAAGATCATTCGCCAGCTTACGTTGATGCGCGAAAGTAATCGCAAGCCGCTGGAGCCGCCGGCGACAATTGTCGATCCGACTTCGATTCTCCACGAGATGCGCGTGCTAAAGACCGCCGAAGAGGTCGAGATCATGCAGCGCGCCGCCGACATCGCCGCCGAAGCGCACGTCGAGGCAATGAAGTCAGTACGTCCGGGAATGATGGAATACGAAGTCGAAGCAATGCTCGAAGCATACTTTCGCAAACATGGCGCGTCGGGATCGTCTTACACGTCGATTGTCGGCGCCGGCGGAAACGCCACCGTGTTGCACTACATCAGCAATCAGGACCAGTTGCGCGATGGCGATTTGCTGCTGGTCGATGCGGGCGCCGAATACAAAGGCTACGCGTCGGACATCACCCGCACCTTTCCAATCAACGGTAAGTTCACCCAGGCCCAGCGCGACATCTACGATCTGGTGTTGAAAACACAGATGTCCTGCGTCGACATGGTTCGCCCGGGCGTGCGTTTGGAAGACTTGAAAACTCATTCGATCGAAATTCTGACTGAAGGCATGGTCGAACTCGGCCTGCTGAAAGGTGATCCGAAAAAGTTGATCGAAGAAAAGAAGTATATGCAGTTTTACATGCACAACCTTGGTCACTATTTGGGCATTGATGTCCACGACGCGGGTCGCTATTACTTCAATGGCGAATCGCGACCTGCGGAGGTGGGCATGGTAATGACGATCGAGCCGGGCGTTTACATCTCGCCGGACACCAGCCGCATCCCTGAGGGTTTCAACAAAGAGATTCCGAGCAAATATCTGGGCATCGGCGTGCGCATCGAAGACGATGTGCTGGTTACTGAAAAGGGCGCGCGCGTGCTGACACACAAGGTGCCGAAAGACCCGGAAGAGATTGAAGCGCTGATGAAGAAGTAGACTGCGATGGGTCGCGCGCATGGAGCGAGTCATTCAAGTACTTAACCGGATGCAATCCGACGGCGTAGTGGAGAACTACGCAATCGGCGGTGGAATCGCTGCGATTTATTATCTTGAACCCTACGACACCGACGACATCGATGTGTTCATTCCGGCAGTTGCCGTCACTGTTGGTGAGGCCGGATTGATTTCGTTAGAGCCTGTTTATGACTATCTAAAAACACTCGGATATCTTCCGCTC
>QHXH01000378.1 GCA_003222855.1 Acidobacteriota bacterium | reverse complement strand
GGCGCGAGGTGCGCGATCGTTGGCGCATCGGATTTCCTGAATACGATCGCTATGGCGACAAGGGCGCGCGCGGCCGCGACATTCCGTTTCGCAGAGGGCGATGGTACGACCCCTACAATCAAAGCTGGTTGAAAGGCGACTATCCAATTTTCGGCAACAGGATTTTCATGATCCTTTCGGCGGTGAGTTCCACCACCACCGAGTTAAGCCGGACGCCGAAACCTTCCGGCGTGAGCAGCGCGCGGCCGGGCAGCGCTGAGTTCTTTGGCAAGCCTGAGGCGCTTGCGGTCAATCAGATATTTCAGTTCACTTTCGAGCTGTTTCATGGCGACTCGACTTACAAACCGCGCGATTGGGCGATCAAGATTTCGCCGACGTTCAGTCTGCCGAACTACTTGAACGCACGCGAAACCGGCGTGGTGAATATCGATGTGCGCCGTGGCACAAATCGCACCGACACGCAGTTTTCTTTAGAAGAAGCATTCGTCGAAAAGAAATTCGAAGACGTGAATGCGAACTTCGACTTCATCTCAGCGCGAGTGGGCATTCAGCCGTTTGTATCCGATTTTCGCGGGTTTATTTTTTCGGATAACAATTTGGGCGCGCGGATCTTCGGGTCGTTTGATAATAATCGTTATCAATACAATGCGGCGTATTTTGCGCAGCTTGAGAAAGACACAAACAGCGGCCTTAATCGTTTCGATCGGCGTCATCAGAATGTTTACGCCGCCAATATTTTTCGCCAGGACTTCATCAAGAAAGGTTACACGATTCAGGCCAGCGCGCTCTACAACGACGATCGGCGCAGCCGCAAATTCGATCGCAATGGGTTTCTGGTGCGCCCGGCCCTAATAGGCGATGTGCGTCCGCACGCAATCAAAGTTGGGTATGTCGGCGTGAACGGCGATGGACACATCGGCGGGCTGAATCTGACCAACAGTTATTACTATGCATTCGGACGCGACGATCAGAATCCGATTGCCGGGCGGCCGGTTCATGTCAGCTCTAACATGGCGGCCGTCGAAGCGTCGGTCGATCACGATTATTTACGCTTTCGTGGATCGTTTTTCTGGGCCCAGGGCGACAAGAATCCGACGAACGGAAAGGCGACGGGCTTTGACGCGATCTTCGATGATCCGAACTTTGTAGGCGGCCAGTTCTCGTTTTGGAATCGAAATGGAATCCGGCTGACCCAGACCGGGGTTGGCCTGGTTCAGCCGAACAGCATTCTGCCGTCGCTTCGCAGCAGCAAGATCGAGGGCCAGGCCAACTTCGTCAATCCCGGGATCTTCATTTACAACGCCGGAGTCGACGTGGAAGTAACCCAGAGATTGAAAGCAGTCTTTAACGTGAACTACCTGCGTTTTCATCGCACCGAATCGCTCGAATACATTTTGTTTCAGCCGCACATTAGACATGAGATTGGTTGGGACTACAGTTTGGGGGTCGCGTATCGGCCGCTCTTAATAAACAACCTGACGTTGACGTTTGGCGCGGCGACTTTGAAACCCGGGCGCGGCTTTCGCGATATCTACACCAGCGCGTCGAGTGATTGTCCGGCGAACTTAAGAGAGTTTTGCACCCCGGACAACACGATCATTAATCCGAGCAAGCCGCTGTTCAATTTGTTCGGCCAGGTGAAGTTTGTTTTTTGAGCAATGAAGCCACGGAGACACAGAGACACGGAGAAATTAGCCGCGGATGAACGCGGATCGACGCGGATAAGAAATGAGGAAATTAAATCCGCGTGGATCCGCGTTAATCTGCGGCTAGTTATTCCTTTTGCTCTGTGTCTCTGTGCCTCCGTGGCGTTCGTCTTATCTTCAACTCGCGCAGAACAAAGGTCGGCGCCCGCACCACCGCTCGAAGGCTGCCTCAAATGCCATGACAAGATCGAGCCGATGCACCGCTTCGGTCCGACGGCGACACTCGATAAGCTCGATAACGGCAAGGACGCCCTGGGTCTGACATGCACTGCCTGTCATGGCGGCAATCCGGCGGCGACTGCCAAAGAAGAGGCGCATGTACGGCCGCGCTTTCCCCGCGAATGGATACGTGAGGGAAGGTTTCGTATTCCGGAACGGTCCGGACCGTTTTTGGAAAAAGAGAGTCCTGAGTTTGTGCGTTTTCTCAACCCGGGAGATTTGCGCATAGCTGGAGAGACCTGTGGCAGTTCGGAATGCCACAGCACCCAAACGAACGCGGTCGGCAAAAGCATGATGACGCATGGCGCGATGCTTTGGGGCGCGGCCCTCTATAACAACGGCGGCTTTCCGATTAAGGACACGAACTTTGGCGAGAGTTACGGCGTGAATGGCGCGCCCCAGAGTCTCGTTCAAAATCCGCAGCCGACGGCCGAACAGAAACGGCTGAAGGGAATCCTGTCTTTTCTCGATCCTCTGCCACGCTGGGAAATCTCCCAGCCGGGAAACATCCTGCGCGTCTTTGAGCGCGGCGGAAAACGGCGCCTGGAAACCGGATTGCCCGATAAAGACGAAGATCCGGGTAAGCCGGACAAAGGTTTAAGCGCGCGCGGACTGGGAACAGCACAGCGAACCGATCCGGTTTATCTGGGTTTACAAAAGACGCGTCTGCTGGATCCCACTTTGAATTTTTTGGGCACGAATGATCATCCGGGCGACTATCGATCGTCGGGCTGCACGGCGTGCCACGTCATCTATGCGAATGATCGCGATGTGAGGCATTCGGCTTTTTACAGCTCGGCGGGAAATCTCGGCAGGTCGCAATCGGCCGACGTTAGTATTCCGAAAACCGAATCCGGTCATCCAATCAAGCATCAACTGACCAGCCGCATTCCCACTTCACAATGCATGATCTGCCACATGCATCCGGGCGAGAATATGGTCGCTTCTTACATGGGACTGACGTGGTGGGACAACGAAACCGATGGCGACAAGATGTACCCCGCGCAGCAACATGATCCGTCTCAATCGGAAGAGGAGAGGAAACTCAACAGCAATCCCGAAGCGGCGAGTCTCCGCGGGCTCTGGTCTGAACAGGAATTTCTTGACCAAACCGGCACGCGGGAATTCAATGCGCAGTTGAAGCGCACGCAGTTTGCCGACTTTCACGGACACGGCT
>QHXH01000377.1 GCA_003222855.1 Acidobacteriota bacterium | reverse complement strand
ACAAAGCAAGCCCGCCTAACCTGATGGCTAAAATCCACGCAGTCGTAATCACCGCCAGCGACGCCTGCGCTCGAGGCGAGCGCGAAGACAAATCCGGCGAATCGCTGGTAGAGATGCTGACAGAAATGGGCGCCCACATCGTCGCCAAGGAAATTCTCACCGACGATCTCGAACCGCTCGCCGACAAGCTGCGCGCCTATGCCGATCGCCCTGACGTAAACCTGATCATAACCACGGGCGGCACCGGCTTCAGCCTGCGCGACAACACGCCCGAGGCAACTCAACGCATCATCGAACGCGAAGCCCCAGGTTTGGCCGAAGCGATGCGCATCGAAACCCTGAAGAGTACGCCGATGGCCATGATTTCACGCGGCGTCAGTGGCATTCGATCGGGAGCCTTAATCATCAATCTTCCCGGCTCGCCAAAAGCCGTGCGCGAAAGTTTTGCCGTTATCAAGCCGGTTCTTCATCACGCGATCGATCTGCTCGGAGGCGAAACGCGTCATGACAGGGCATAGGATTGACAAGTTACAAGCATTCATAAAGAATGCGGCCGCTTTGGAGTTAAGGAAGTTAGTGCTTAACCGTTCTTACGTTGAATTGGCTTCGATTACGGCGGCCTTGAACGCCGTTTCAAATCATCTTTCAACTCGGAACTCTAAACTCCGAACTCGGAACTGCGGCAGCCTCCTGCCGCGCCGTCTCACAGCGCGCTGCGCAGACGTTCGATTGGGCAGTTAACGTCTTCCACTTCGGACTTCTTAGCATCGCCGTCGAGCACCTCACACTGGGCCGCGCCGCGCTCTACGGGGCGATTCTCGAACATTCTGACATCCGACTTCTGACCTTTCCCACATAGAGGCCGCTGTGGACGGCCTCCGCAAGGCCGGCACCACGCATCACCTCCCACGCGGCCTCCTGACTCGCGCCTGGCTGCGATCACTTGAGAACTACGACGAAGGCGCACGTGCCGATTTGGACGAAGCTTGGGAGATTGCCGAGCGCGGGCCGATGCGGTTGCACATGGCGGACATTCATCTCTATCGCGCGCGGCTGTTTCATGGCGTGAAGCCGTGTCCGTGGAAGAGTCCGCAGGAAGATCTTGCCACCGCGGAACGACTTATCAACGAATGCGGCTATCACCGTCGCGACGGGGAACTCGCCGATGCAAAACAGGCCATTCTTGGTTTGAAGCACTCGGCATGAGGTCCGCTATTCAGCTCTTCGTTTGCCAAACAATCCTCGTCGTCTCGAATTTTCGTAGCTCAGGCTTTCCACAAGAACGTGCTCCGCGCGTCGTCCGAGTAGCGGATGATTGATAATAGCCCGGCGAATTCAGAGTCCGTGTCAGAACCGAGAGCGGTAGCGACCGGATCATCAAGTTTCGCGGGAATTGTTAGATCCAGTCGCTACCGCTCCCGGTTCTGAAACGAGTTTTGACACGCTCGCTTCATCGCGGTAGTCCCTAATTTGGGTGTTACGTTTCTCTAGCCCAGGCGTTTACGCCTGGGGTAATGATAAAGAGAACCGTCTGTTAAGCCCCATTAATGGGGCTTGCAATCCCTGTTACCTTCCTTCCCCAGGCGTAAACGCCTGGGCTAGTGAAAGAAGCTCATTCAAATTAGGGGACTACCTTCATCGCTGGGGAGCAGAGAGAATTTCGCGACGAAGTCTGCTTGACGGAGTCTGTCGGAAAAAGCATTTCTCTGTGCAAAACTCCGTGATGCTCTGTGTCTCTGTGGTGAAAATCCTTGAAAAGATTCACCACAGAGGCACAGAGGTGACACAGAGAACCACAGAGATTAATTTTCCGACAGACTCCTT
Organism: Acidobacteriota bacterium; assembly: GCA_003222855.1. Lineage (GTDB taxonomy): Bacteria > Acidobacteriota > Blastocatellia > Pyrinomonadales > Pyrinomonadaceae > UBA11740. The sequence goes on along the minus strand of QHXH01000377.1, from coordinate 2,095 downwards.
GACGCGGACTTGTTCGAATTACGTTTTGTGCAAAGCCGCTGGTTCAATACCTTGCCGTTAACAGCGAAGGCGCTGTAGTCTTCAAAGCATGAGCGCCTTCAAGGTCAACGTCGTCGCTCGCAATCCGAAACGCGAGGAACTTTGTACTCAGCCGATTCCGGCGTTAGGGGACAGCGGAATTGAACTCAGGTGGCTATCCGCAGATGTTTTGGCGTCGGTGGGTATCACACCGCGTCGAAAGCGAATGTTCTCAACGGCCACACAGCAGAAGGTTGAGCGTGAAGTGGGCTATGCCATTCTCAGCGCCGAAGGCTACGAAACGAATGATGAAGTAGTGTTTGCCGAGCCAGGGGACATGACGTTGCTTGGCGTGCGAACGTTGGAAGGCTTCGGCGTGATGGCGGACAATATTGCTCATCGCTTCGTTGCAACCACCACGCTAGTGGCGACCGCAGCGTCGCGAATAGCCAGCTGTCGTTTCCGCTAATCAACCCAGTTTGATCGCAGCGTCCGGTCGCTACCGCTCGCGGTACTGTAACGAGCGGCTATGCCGTGCTGAAGGCCTGTGGCCTTCCGGCCGGCGAAGGATTAACAAAGGGCTACGCCCTGGTCCAACATGGGGGCGTGGCCCGATTGAAAAGATTAAGATGCGAACAGAGGGGTCAGAGACCTTCCGCGCCTCAGACGGCGAAGCCGCAGGCGTTGGTCTGCATCATCGACATTGATACAGAAACGCAAGCGATAGCGAGCTGGTTATCTTCGAGAGATTCACAGGAGTCTCCGCGGCTGGGTCGCTACCGCTCCCGGTTCTGACCTCCTCTTCATTGACTTTACTCAAGCGCGCCACTTAATATTTTCGCGTTCGCAATTTTCAGAACACATCTCAATAGCGCGATGCTTTTACAAGCGACGACAACGACTGCGCATAGCATAGGTGGACCAAGCACGGCGTATCTGCCGGTGATGGTCTTTTTCGTTTTTGCGACCGTGTTTCCGGTGCTGCCGTTGGTGCTCGGTCGGTTTCTGCGGCCGTTGAAATATCAGAAGGACAAGATGCGGCCGTACGAGTGCGGCATCGATCCGGAAAGCGGCGCGCACGATCGCTTTACCGTGCGCTATTACATCGTCGCGATGCTGTTCTTGATTTTCGACGTCGAAACGATCTTTCTGCTGCCCTGGGCAATCATTTTCATGGGCGATGATTTTTCGTTTACCAAGTTTGCGCTGGTCGAGATGTTTGTCTTCATTGGGATTTTGGTGGTGGGGCTGTATTACGCCTGGCGCAAAGGCGCGCTGGAATGGGTGTAGGCGATTGCGGATTGCGGATTTCGGATTGCGGATTGCGGATTTTGAAGGAGCGCAAGAGTGAATTGTAAATAGAGGCGAATACCATTAACGATTCACCATTTACCATTTACCATTCATGGAACATAACGAAGGATTTGTTCTAACGACAGTCGATTCGATCACGAACTTCGTGCGTCGCACAGTCGCGGCGAAAGCAATCGACATCGGCGCGCCAGTCGTCAACTGGGCGCGCAAGTCGGCGCTGTGGCTGATGGCCACGGGCGCGGGACGCTTCGACATCGATCGTTTCGGAGCCGGCGTGTTTCGTCCGAGTCCGCGCCAGAGCGATTTAATAATCATTGCCGGCACGGTTACTTTGAAAATGGGTCCGGTGGTGCGACGCGTTTACGATCAAATGCCGGAACCGAAATGGGCGATTGCCATGGGCGCTTGCGCTTCGACCGGTGGCCCGTTCGATTCTTATTCGACGATGCAGGGCGTCGATCGCACGATCCCTGTCGATGTTTACATTCCCGGCTGTCCGCCGCGGCCCGAAGCTTTGCTTTACGGCTTGATGCGTCTCCAGGACATCATCATGCGCGAAGCGCCTTCGGCTTACATTTTTGAATCGGACGGTGCGGTGCATCGCCAGCGTTCGTTCTCGGAGGATGAGCAGACGGCGGTCATCACCGCGCCCAAGGACAGCGACGAAGCTGCGGCTTAACTCTGGTCAGTACCACCTGCGGTAGCGGATGGTTGATCTTTAGATCGCTGCGGCAGACTGATTAAAAGATCAACCACCCGCTAC
>QHXH01000376.1 GCA_003222855.1 Acidobacteriota bacterium | reverse complement strand
TAAGCGGTGAAAAAGAAAGTGCGATTATTTCCGCGATATACCGGTGGAATCACGATCGGGCCACTCAAAGTAAATCCCGGATCGTGCTCTTGCACCGGTAAACGCTTTATGCCGAGCGAGTTGTTCTTCCATGTATTTGCGTCGAGGGATTCATCGCGAAAGAAATAGAAAGCTCGGCCGCGAAACTCGTTCGATCCGCCACGCGTGCGCAAGTTGATGCGGCCACCAGAAGCGCGGCCGTACTCCGCGGCAAACTGATTGCGAACGATCTGCACTTCTTCAACAGCCTCGATCGAGGGAGTAAAGCGCTGACTCGCAGAACGGTCGTCGTTATTGTCGAGTCCATCGATCGTGATGTTATTCGAATACGCCGTCCCCCCGGACAGAGAGAAGCTGCCGGCTTCTTCGGGCGTCGTGCGCGCATTTTTATCGTCAGCCAGATAGCGCGTCGAGAGTGGTTCTTCGCTAACGCCGCCGAGTGTGAAGATGAGATCGAGCGGCGAGCGCGACGCAAGCGGCAAACTTTCGATCTCGCGAGTGGTAACCGTTCCGCCCACAACTGTGCGAGTTGTATCCACCTGCGTTCCGGAAGCGTCGACCACTATCACGGCTTCGACCGTGACACCTGCCGGTTTTAAAACAAAATCGAGCTGCAGGGTCTGCGCCGCGATTGTTGTGAGGTTTGTCCTTTCTTCCGTGGCGAAATTCGTAAACCAGGCTTTGATGTTATAAACACCGGGCTGAAGCTGAATCAGCTTGTAGTTACCGTCCCCACCGGCGACAGTCGTTCGCTCGGCTTTCGTTGCCACCAGCATTGCCGTAACACTCGCGCCCGAAACTACGGCGCCATTTTGATCGGTGACTGTGCCGCTAATCGTGACGTTGTCGAGATCCTGAGCGGCGATGGTTAGACAGCACACGAAAGGTGCGACCGTGAAGATCAAAGTTTTCCAGTACAGCAACATCGGACTCGGACAGGTTCTGCGTGAAAAGCGAAGACGAATTGAGACGGTAAAATGACAATGGTATTCGGCGTGTCAAGGAGGAAAACAATTCCTTTTCTTGCAAGTTCGATGACTGTTTGCAACGCATTCGCTGTGCTCAATATCGATCGACTTGCGTATAATCGGGGCGAACGGAAAAACTGAAGATGCAAAGAACATCACAAATATTTCGAGAGACGCTTGCCGCAGTCTTACTACTGGTTCCTGCCACCGCCGTCTCGACCCGGTATGTACCGGCACGCAATACTTCTTCGCTTTCTTTCGCCTCGGCGCTGCAGGTGAGACTGAATGGTAGTCAAGCCAAACCAGCGCCCGCTCCTGCACGTTGGCGTGGTTTGATCGGCGAGTACGGACCGGACAGTGAGATCATCATCATTCTGGAACAGGACGGAAAGCTTTTCGCGCTGTTCAAGCGAAAACAGTTTGAGCCTCTCGAAGAGATCTCAACGAACAAATTTAAGTTTTCCGCGGACGGCCCGCATTCACGGCAAAGTGTGGTTTTCACTCGCGATGCTCATGGCCGCTCAATTCAGATTGCGATTGAGCGAGACGTCTTCAAGCGCCGGCAGATCGAGCCGGAAGCAGGCAACCAACTACACGTTCGGCCGTTGCGGCCCGTCTCTGAATTGATGAAAGAGGCCCGCGCCGCCCAACCGCCTCAGGAAAACGGCGAGTTTCGGGCGAGCGAATTAGTCGAGTTGACGAGTCTCGATCCAACCATTAGATTGGAAATTCGGTACGCGACGACGAATAATTTCCTTGGCACTATCTTCTATTCTGAGCCACGCGCGTTTATGCAGCGTCCGGCGGCTGAAGCAGTCGTACGCGCGAGCCGCCGGCTCCACGCGATGGGTTACGGCCTGCTGGTCCATGACGCATATCGTCCCTGGTACATCACGAAAGTTTTCTGGGATGCGACGCCGGACGACAAAAAAGTTTTCGTCGCCGACCCTGCAAAAGGATCGCGGCACAATCGCGGCTGCGCGGTGGACCTGACGTTGTATGATCTGAAAACCAAAAAGCCCGTCGAGATGGTCAGCACTTACGACGAAACAACTGCGCGCGCTTATCCCGATTACCCCGGCGGCACTTCGTTGCAGCGGTAGCACCGAAAGTTATTGAGCGACGCGATGGAGGCTGAAGACTTCACCGTCTACCAGGCTGAGTGGTGGCACTTCGATTATAAGGATTGGCAGAAGTATCGTATCGGCAATCTCACATTCGATCAGATCAAATAGGTGGAACAGACTCCAGTTTGTGCTCTCAAGTGAATCCGAAAGACTAAAGTCGGTACTATAAAAACTCATGCCCATAGAATTCCCTGAACGATTCAACATGGCCGACTATTTCCTCTATCACAATTTAGAGGAAGGTCGTGAAAACAAGATCTGTCTCTACTTCAAAGATCGCACTTATACATACGGCGAGGCTGCGCGGATGAGCAATCGCGCCGGAAATGCTCTGCGTTCAGTGGGAGTCGAGATGGAAGATCGAGTCTTGATTGTGTTGCCCGATTGCCCCGAATTTGTTTGGACATGGTTTGGCGCCGCGCGTATCGGCGCCGTGATCACGATGGTTAATCCGCTGTTGCCGGCGGAAGATTATCACTACTATCTCGACTACACGCGGGCGCGCTGCGCGGTGGTGCATGAATCGTTTCTCGAACCCCTTACACAAGCGGTCTCTTCCGCGAAATATCTGCAAACACTGCTAATTGTGCGAAACGAAGAGGCCATCGACCGGGAGCCGCTTAACGCGCCGAAGAGTGTAAAGTCATTTTCGTTCGCGGAGTTTGTTGGCGCGCAATTGCCGGTTTGCCGCGCTGCCGAGACGCATCGTGACGACATCGCGATCTGGTTGTTCACTTCCGGATCGACTGGTCATCCCAAGGGCGCGGTCCATCTGCAACACGACTTGCCTTACAACACCGAAGCGTTCGCCAGGCGCACGATGGGCGTGAATGAAAATGATTTGACGGTGTCGGTGCCGAAACTTTTCTTTGGTTATGCGACCGGAACAAACCTGCTCTTTCCGTTTGCCGTCGGTGGCGCGACGGCTCTGTTCGCCGAACGCTCGACCCCGCAAAAAATCTTCGAAGTCATCGAGAAGTATCGGCCAACAATACTCACGACCGTGCCGACGATGATCAATGCAATGCTGAATGTGGAAGACGCACGCACGCGCGACCTGTCCAGCATCCGCTTCTGTTACTCAGCCGGTGAAGCATTGCCGTCCGAACTTTATCATCGCTGGAAAGACACGTTCGGAGTCGAGATTTGTGACGGCATCGGATCCGCTGAGATGTTTCATATCTACATCACGAACCGGCCGGGTGATGTGAAGCCCGGCAGCCTGGGCCGCATCGTCCGAGGATATGACGCAAA
>QHXH01000375.1 GCA_003222855.1 Acidobacteriota bacterium | reverse complement strand
TGCCGTTGGCGGATCAATTACCCGATGTGCTGGATTACGCGAGCGGCTTGAAACATCGTTTGGAGAGCGACGCAGACGCCTTGCGGGAAGAGAACAAACCCGCCTGGCTCGCTCATACCATTTACACACGGGTACACGAGAAAATACGTCGTGAACCGGTCGAGGATTTCCGCATCGATTTCGAAGACGGCTATGGTAATCGTCCGGACGCGGAAGAAGACGGCCACGCCGAATCGGCCGCGGTCGAAGTGGCCAGGGGAATGCAGGCGGGAACGCTGCCGCCGTTCATAGGCATTCGCATCAAACCATTTAGCGAAGAGTTGCGCGCGCGCAGCATCAGGACGCTCGACATCTTTGTAACGACGGTGCTGGAAAATGCGGGCCGGAAGCTGCCAGAAAATTTTGTAGTTACGCTGCCAAAAATTACGACTCCGGAACAGGTCGCAGCACTCGCGGATATCTTTGATTTCCTGGAAAAGCAGTCCGGCCTGACATCGGGTTCGCTCAAGATGGAGATGATGATCGAAACGACGCAGTCGATCATCAATGATGAGGGGCGAATCAATCTCCCGCTGCTCCTCCGCGCAGCGCGCGGCCGTTGCACCGCGGCGCACTTCGGCACCTACGATTACACCGCGAGCTGCAGCATCACGGCAGCCCATCAGCATATGATGCATCCCGCCTGTGACTTTGCGAAGCACATGATGCAGGTGTCATTCGCCGGCACGGGCATCTGGCTTTCTGATGGCGCAACCAACATTATGCCGGTCGGGCCGCATCGCGCTCAGGACGGCGCGTCGCTAACGCCAAATCAAATTGATGAGAACCGGGCGGTCGTTCATCGCGCGTGGAAGCTTCATTACGATCATATTCAACATTCGCTCGTCGGCGCCTTCTATCAGGGATGGGATCTGCATCCGGCCCAACTCCCCACGCGGTATGCGGCGGTCTATGCTTTCTTTCTCGATGGTTTGGACGCAGCCTCAGCGCGGCTGCGGAATTTTGTTGAGAAAGCAGCGAAAGCAACTTTGGTTGGCGATGTGTTCGACGATGCCGCGACGGGCCAGGGACTGCTGAATTATTTCTTACGCGCGATCAATTGTGGCGCGCTGACGGAAGAAGAAGCCTTGCGATTGTCAGGATTGACGCACGATGAATTGGTCTCGGGTTCGTTTGTAAAGATTTTGAAGAACCGGCAGGATCTGTGATTTGGAGTGCGGCGGCTTGACGCGTCTTTGTTTCGGAGTTCCGCGTTTACGCGGCTCATTTTAACAAGTTAAGACCGCCTGAAGGCGGAACTCCAAACTAAAACAAAGAACCCTGCTGCTCGTGGTCATCCGGCTCAACCGATTCGATCAGACGCGGATAAGTCTCAATCAACTTCGCCGGTCCCGGCACGCGCTCTTCTTCCAGTTCTGCCAAAATCTCGAAGGCGTTTACCAAACTCTGCCCGCGCGCGTGATTGTTGGCAATCACGAATGTCTGCTTCGCTTTCTGCGCAACTTCCTTGATTCGATCGATCCACGGCCCGAGTTCATCGCGCGAATACAGGTAATCGTAACGCTCCAGCACATTCCCCTCTTTCCGAAACCACTGCTGATAATTCCGGCCGTGCAGACGCACATAACCGATCGATGACGTAACTTCCGAGGCCGGCTTAATCGAGTCCGCAAAGATCGGCTGGTCGATATCACACAAACCCACTCCGAAATCTTCCAGCGTCCGCAAGATGCGCGGATTGTTCCATGATTCGTGCCGTAGCTCGACAACCAGCGGATAATCCTTAAAGCGTGTGAGGAGTTGATCCAGCCAGGCTCGCTCTTCACGGTCGTTTCGAAATGACCAGGGAAACTGGATTAGCAAGGCCCCCAGCTTGTGCGCTTCTCGCAGCGGATCGATCCCTTCGCGAAAGGCCTTTTCATCCTGATTCGTTAATTTGTCGCGTTTGTGCGTGAAGACTTTGTGCAGCTTGGCAGTGAAAATGAAGTGTGGATTGTGCGCGACGCGCTCCAACCACGCTCGAGCCGTCTCTGGTTTCGGTGGATAGTAAAAGCTGCTGTTGATTTCCACCGTGTCGAAGTACTTCGCGACCAGGGCGAGCGTATCGAACTTTGATCCAGCGGCCTCTGGATAGACGCGGCCACGCCAATCGGCGTACGACCAACCGGCCGGGCCAACAAGGATGTCGCGGAGCGCGCGCATGGCTATGGATTTTGTCCGAGTGAGTTTGGATTTGTCGATGAACGCGCGGTCTGTATCATCGGCGTGAGACGGACTGGAGCGCAACCGTCTCGGTTGCAACGTAAGGCCAGCAATGCCGATAGCAAGCGAGGACGCTTGCGCTCCAGTCTGGCTCAACTGGCCCACCAGCTGACGAGAATGTTACGGACTTCACCCTGCGGCAACCGCTGTCGATCCCAGCACGCTATTGCGCAATTGAGTCGCGACAGCGTCTGGCTCAAGCCTCGATACCGCCAGCTTCCCATTCTCAAACGCAAACTTTGCCGCCGATGCCAACTCAGATGAATCGATTCTCCATTTCGCTGACAAGGTTCTTTCAAGTTCATTGAGCTCGTTCATTAACTGGTTCAGCTGCCGCCGCGCGATCGGCGGCCGCACGACTGTCTCAGCCCAGGAGTAGTACGGATAATCGATCCGGTATGCCCACCCATTTTCAAGCGGGGTCGCGATTAGGAACAATTCGCCGCGCGCATGATAAGAGATAGCGGTAAACGGCACCGCGTCGCGCGATGGATCAAAACCGTCCGAGCCGAACACCTCGGGCGCCAGCGTTACCATGGAAAGTTTTGCCGGCGCGTCTTCATCGACCCGCGACGTGCCTTTGGCAAAACTGTCCAACGCGCGCTCAATTCGCTTCCACGATTCTCGCCACAGCGATTCGTACTTGCTCGTATGAGTCAACACATCTTCGACGTGGGGCAAAACTATTTCATAAGCCCGCGCCTCATCGTTCACTTCCTCACCAGCGAGTTGCCGGGCGAGCGGTGAGCCTGACTTGTCTATAGGCGAGTCAGAACCCTGAATCACGATGCTCGTGCGCACGCCATCTTCGGAACTGAATTCAGAAAAGTCTCCAGCCTCTGCCGCCGCGATCAATTTATTGCGCAGCGGTAAAGCGCATTCGCCGTTGAGCATGGTCCAGACCGATAGCACGCCGTCGGTATCAAAGTGATTGTTGGTGACCAGATCGATGCCTTTTGTGAGTTCGTTGCGACTCGATGACGCCACGACATTCAAAGCAATCTCAGTCGAGGTATCGGCCTTCACTGACGCCGGATGTGAAAAGTGAATTGCATTATCGACGGTGCCGTCGACTGAGAGTTTGGGCGTGTTGGCGATCGCTTCAGTGTAGAATTCGAACCTCATCTCGCTTATCTAAAATCCTTGATCAAGACTACATCATCGGTTTGGGGACCGCGACTGAGAAGGATCTCCTTCCCATCGCGCGACCACGCGAAACGGGTTGTGCGATCCGATTTGAATTTAGTTAACGCCTTCACCGGCCCGCCCTCAATCGGTTGAGCGTAAACGTTCGAGGTGTTGCCCTGGTCCCAAAGATACGAAACCGCGCGTCCGTCTGGCGTCCAGCGGACACCGCCGTTAAATCCAAACGTCGAAGGTAAATCAAAAGTCTTTTGCACCGGGCCGCCTTCAAATGGAATGATTCCGATTTGCCATCTGAAGCTGGCTTTCTGGTTCGGCGTTAGACATGCGATCCATTTGCCGTCCGGTGAAACGGCCGGGAGAGAGCACTCGGCATCGCTCACTTTCGTTGCGTCGCCGCCATCAATTGGCACCTTCCAGACAGCCCACTTGCCGGATCGAAAGGATTGAAACAAAACCCATTTCACATCTGCCGAACAAACCGGTCCGGTCGCGAAGGTGCTTTCCTCAGTTAGCTGCTTCTGATTATTGCCGTCGATGTCCATACGCCAAATGCTGAAGTTTCCCGACCGATTCGAGCTGAATACAATGCAGCGATCGTCTGGTGAGACTGAGAGGGTATCTTTGAGCGCACCATCGTTTGTCAATTGTCGCTTATCGCTGCCGTCATTCTTCATAATCCAGATTTCATTCGCTTCGCCCGTGCTGTTCAGATAAACAATTCGGCCGTCGGTTACTGTTGCCAGCGATGCTTCATACTTGCCGTTTGAAATCTGGCGCGCCTGAGTCGCTTCGTCGTTGGGACGAGTGGCCCAGATGGACCGGGTGAAGTCTTCCTGAACTGTTACGATTGTTTTTGAATCGGCAGTGATCCCCAGACTGACAGTTCCATACCCGTTAAGATGGTTGGTGATGCGATGCGCGGCGCCATCCGGATATGAGACGAACCAGATTTGAGTTCCTACTGAGGTGTAAGCTGTGAAAAGAGCGATTACGAGTCCGCTGCCATCGTTGAGCCAGCTTACGCGCGACACATAACCCCATTGGGGCGGCGTTATCGGGCGTTCCTTGCCGCCCGCTGCCGGAATTTCCACGATGGTTGAGCTGGCATTGCCTGATGACAATGAAGCCGCGCCCAGCGCAATCACCCGGCCATCAGGCGACCAGGACGGACCATCCGGGGAATAATAATCGGGAAGTGTGCGTCTCGCGATTACGTTTGGCGAACCGCTTCCGTCAGCACTCGCAACCTTCAGCAAGCTTTCGCCAGTCGCTGGAATCAAGTGCAGATAGGCTATCTGTTTACCGTCGGGCGAAAATGTGACCGGACTCGAAACGCCAGTTACGATTTTTCGCAGTTGTCCACCAAGCACCGGAACCTGAAAGAGCACGCCATCCACATTGTCTTTGTCGTCGCCGTTGAAATAAACGAACTCGCCGTCACGTGAAAACGTTGACGCTCCGAAGTTACCTTCGAGCGGTCCAACTATTCGCACCAGACTGCTCGTCGAGACCTGCCGAACATACAAAGAACTCTTGTCTCCTTCCACAGTCCAGAAAACGACGTACTTGCCGTCCGGCGAAATCGCTGCGCCTCCGGTGATTGTTTCGTTGCCAATCTTTCCACCGCTGGTCAGCCGAGTGAACTTGATTGCCGTCGGTGCAATGGCTTTGTTGGAGGTTGCGAGCTTGTATATCCAAACCCCAGCCGCCAGCAGCCCGATAACCACAATCAGCGCGAGTGCGCCGATTCCAACTTTATGTCGTTTGATCTCACCGACGAGGTATTCGGCACTCG
>QHXH01000374.1 GCA_003222855.1 Acidobacteriota bacterium | reverse complement strand
CTGAGCGTCTGCGTGAGGGGCCCGCAGTATCGATCGCGGCGGCCAAACAAGCGGTCTATGCGAGTGAACACGATTCGCTGGAGCAGATGCTGCAATACGAAGTCGACGCGCAACTGCGTTGCTTCCAATCTGAAGACGGACGCGAAGGCGTGCGCGCGTTCTTAGAGAAGCGGCCGCCAAAATTTACTGGAAGATAGCGACAACGTGTCAGAAGCGCGCGCGTCAGCAAGGGCAAATATCGGAAGTTGCCCTCCCTGACGGTCGGGCTTCCAACACGCTTTATTCCGAAGTTTCATGAAGCTGGGGAACAGACTTGCATTGATCACCGGCGGCGGCCGCGGCATTGGTCGTGCGATCGCTTTGGCATTCGCCCGCGAAGAAGCATTAATTGTCGTCGCGGCGCGCACACGTGAAGAGATCGATAGAGTCGCGAGCGAAGTTGCAAATCAATTCGGCGTCGAATCGTTCGGCGTCGAATGCGATGTAGCAAACGCGGAAAGTGTCCTCGCGGCATTCGCGCAAACGCGCGATAAATTCGGCCGCGGGCCTGACATTCTGGTGAACAATGCGGGAATTGCGGAGAGTGCTTTGTTCGTCAACAGTGATGAGCGAATGTGGGAGCGTCATGTTAATACGAACCTCGGCGGCGCGTTTCGTTGCACTCATGCCGCTTTGCCGGAAATGATCGAGCGTGGCTGGGGTCGCGTGATCAACATCGCGTCGATCGCCGGCAAGACGGGCGCGCCTTACATCTCAGCTTACGCGGCGTCAAAGCACGGCGTGCTGGGGTTGACGAGATCGCTGGCGTTGGAAGTGGCGGCGCAGGGAATCACCGTTAATGCAATCTGCCCTGGTTATGTAGACACTGAGATGACTTCGCGAGGAGTGGAAAACATCGTGGCAAAAACCGGTAAGTCTGCAGCGGACGCGCTCAAAGCGATTAGGAAGATGAGTCCGCAGAATCGTTTGGTCACCCCGGAGGAAGTTGCTGCGCTCGCACTGCTGCTGGCTTCAGAAGAAGGGCGGGGCATAAACGGACAGGCGATTAATGTTGATGGCGGAACGGTGCTGTTTTGATTTGGAGTGCGCCGACCTGTCGGCGCTTTTCCTAAGCCAACACTGACGAGGACGAAAGCGGCGACAAGTCGCCGCACTCCAAAATTCATGATCGAAAACCTTAACAACCGGGAACGCAGCCATTCATGCGGCGCGCTGCGGAAAGAGAACGTTGGCGAGCGCGTCACGCTGATGGGCTGGTGTGCGCGCCGGCGCGATTTTGGTCCGCTTACTTTTATCGATCTGCGCGATCGCGATGGCATCACACAGATCGTCGTCAATCAGGAGAAGTCCCCAGCAGCACATGCGAAGGCGAAAGAGGTTCGCGGCGAATATGTTCTGGCGGCGATCGGCGAGGTTGTGCTGCGCGACGAAAATGCGCGCAACCCGAAACTCGCGACCGGCGATGCCGAGGTCCAGGCGACAGAGATCGTAATTCTCAATGATGCGCGCACGCTGCCATTTCAACTCGACGCTTCTGATGAATCACTCGCCGCTGAAGATTTGCGTTTGAAATATCGCTATCTCGATCTGCGCCGGCCACAGTTGCAAGCGAATCTCAGGCTGCGTCATCGAATGATTCTGGAAATCAACCGGTACATGGACCAGCAGGGCTTTACCCAAATCGAAACGCCGAACCTGATCAAATCGACGCCCGAAGGCGCGCGCGATTACATCGTGCCGTCGCGCGTGCAGCCGGGAAGATTCTTTGCGCTCCCGCAGAGCCCGCAAATCTTCAAACAGATTTGCATGATTGCGGGCCTGGATAAGTATTATCAGATCGCCCGCTGCTTTCGCGATGAAGATTTGCGCGCCGATCGACAGCCTGAGTTTTCGCAACTCGATGTCGAGATGAGCTTCGCGACGCCGGATCAGATTTATGAGCTGGTCGAAGGATTGTTCGCTCGGATCTTTGAATTGATCGACGTCGAGCTCGCGACGCCTTTCCCGCGATTCAGTTTCGCGGATGTGATGCGCCGTTTTGGTTCGGACAAGCCGGATCTGCGAATCGAAGGCATGGAGTTGCGGGATTTGTCGGCTTCGCTCGCTGAGACGGCATTCGCACCGTATGCATCCATTTTGTCAGCGCGTGGCGAGATCAAGGGAATCGTGGTGATTGGCGGCGCATCGATGTCGCGCAAGACGCTCGATGAATTGCAGGAGTTTGCGAAACGATATGGCGCCGGCGCGCTGGCGTGGATTAAATTGGGCGATGAGCTCTCATCTTCGCTGCTGAAAGCGCTGGGCCATGACACGCTTGTCGATCTTGCCGGTGTCGCCGGCGCGCAAAAAGGTGACGCGGTTCTGATCGTTGCCGGTAAGTCTGACGTGGTGGCCGCGAGCCTCGGCGCCTTGCGCAACGAGATTGCCCGGCGCGAGAAGCTGATTCCGGCAAACGTTTTTGCGCCGCTGTGGGTGACTGATTTTCCAATGTTTGAATTTCACGAAGACGACGGACGCTATTATTCGATGCATCATCCGTTCACGTCACCGCATGATGAAGATCTGCCGGTGTTCGAACGGGCCGTCAACGGTGAGACGGAGTTGTTCAGTCAAATTCGCGCCAAGGCGTACGACGCCGTGATCAATGGCGTAGAAGTAGCCGGCGGCTCAATCAGAATTCACCGCCGCGACGTGCAACAGCTTGTTTTCAAAGCGCTGGGCATGACTGAAGAGATGGCCCGCGCGCGTTTTGGTTTCTTTCTTGAGGCGCTCTCCTACGGTACGCCGCCGCACGGAGGCATAGCGTCAGGGATCGAACGCACGTTAATGGTGTTGGTGCCGACGGAAAATATTCGCGACGTCATGGCGTTTCCAAAGACTGCGTCCGCGCAAGACCTGATGATCGACGCGCCGGGCGAGGTGGATGCGAAGCAATTGGAAGAGCTGCATCTGAAGATCGTGAAAGGCTGATAATCGCCGTGCGATTTCGCGAATCGAAATAAGTGTTGCGAGTCCCATCCGAATA
>QHXH01000373.1 GCA_003222855.1 Acidobacteriota bacterium | reverse complement strand
GTGCGCCCCGCCTCACACTCGCCACTTCAGTGGTTATCTTCTCAACCAGTCGGCTCCGACGGATTGGCTGTAGCGGGAACCTCGACGTGGCGCTTGCCAAAGAACTTCGTGCGGTCCAGCACTTTCTCCTGAAACTCCTCAAGGTAAAGATAAATCACTGGCGTGATATAGAGCGTGATGAATTGCGATACCACCAGTCCACCAACAACGACCAACCCAAGTGGCCGCCGCGACGAACCGTCGGCTCCGTAACCGAGCGCGATCGGCATGGCGCCAAAGACGGCCGCGAGCGTCGTCATCAGGATCGGACGAAAGCGATCCATGCTGGCATCGTGAATTGCTTTGTCGGCCGCTTCGCCGGCATCGACGCGGGCGCGGGCAAAGTCAACGATCATGATCCCGTTCTTCTTTACGATTCCCATCAGCATGAACATGCCGACAAAAGCATAGAGCGAAGCCTCCTGGCCAAATACAAAGAGTGTCAGGAGACCGCCCACCAGAGCTGTCGGAAGTGTCGAAAGCACCGTCAGCGGGTGCACATAACTCTCGTAGAGGATCGCCAGGATTACGTACATCACAAACACTGCGAGGGCCATCAGGATCGTCAGACTGGTAACGGTGTTGCTGAAGGTCTGCGCTTCGCCCTGCAACTCTCCGCGAATCGTGGAAGGAACAATCTCAGCCGCACTCTTCTGAATATAATTGGTCGCATCGCCCAACGCCACGCCCGGCTTCAAATTGAAGAAGAGAGTCAAGGCCGTGAACTGATTCAGGTGATTCACTGCCTGCGGACCCAGCGTCTGCTTCCAGGTAACCAACTCGCCCAGCGGCACCAACCGCTGTCCGTTGTCGGAACGAATATAGAGTTTCGAAAGATCTGTGGCACTGGCACGCGCTGAGTCCTCGACTTCGAGAATCACCTGATATTGATCGGTGGGTTTCTTGATGAGATAAACGAAATTTTGCGAGTACGCATTACGAAGCAGAGTCAGAATGCGTGTTTCGGAAACGCCATAAGTCTTTGCCTGATCGCGCCGCAGATCGATGTTCAGGTTCGGCGTGTTACTGAAATAGTCGGACGAGACAGATTGAAAACCCGGGTATTGCATTAGCTTGGCCAACAGTTTTTGACCGACTTCATAAACTTGCGGTCCGTCCACCCCTGAGACTGCGTAAGCATACTGTCCCTGTTGCTGGGCGGTAACGCCGGTGCTGATTTGCAAAACCGGAAACGGTTGCAGAAACGTAAAGACGCCGGGAATCGAGTTGAGCTTTCCCATCATCTGGCCGGCTACCTGTTGAATCGGCGCCCGCTGTGCCGGCGGTTTGATAAAGGTGAAAGTGATCCCCTGGTTTGCAGAAAGAAATCCCGTGGCGCCGGTCAAGGTAAAATCAGTGATTACATTCGGATCTTCATGCAGCATCTTATCCACGCGATCTTGTAACGCGTGCATTTGATCGGGTGACGATCCTTCGCGCGCGATAAAGGCGCCAAAGATGACGCTGCTGTCACCGGCCGGCAGAAAGGCCTTGGGCACCAGAACGAATAGCGCGATCGTGCCCGCCAGACAGACAAGCCAAATTATCGGTGAGATCCAACGATGACGCAGAAACCACCAGAGCGATCCGCCATACATCCACAGCACCCGCTTTTCAATGCCGCCAATCACCCGCTCCATCCAGGTCTGCTTTGCGCCCTGACCTCGTTCTTTCAATAGCCGCGCGCACATCAGTGGCGTCAACGTCAGTGACACCAGACCGGAAGCGAAGATCGCGATCACGATGGTGATCGCGAATTCACGAAAAATGCGGCCCACCAGGCCCGTCATGAACACCAGCGGAATGAACACCGCCGCCAGCGAGATGGTCATCGACATGATTGTGAAGCTAATCTCTCGAGCGCTGCTGATTGCTGCTTCGAAAGGCTGCTCGCCACGTTCCATGCGGCGCACGGTATTCTCCAGAAAAACGATTGCATCATCGACGAGAAATCCGATCGCGAGTGTCAGAGCCATCAGGGATAAGTTGTCGAGGCTGTAACCCAGCGCCCGCATCGCGACAAATGTAATCAGCAGCGACAAAGGCAGCGCCACGGTCGGGATCAGCGTGTCGGTCGCGCGGCCCAGAAAAGCGAAGATCACGATCACGACCAGCACAAACGCGATGACCAGTGTGGTTTCGACATCGATAACTGAATTCACAATGCTGAGCGACCGGTCGTAAATTGGAGTTACCCGAATTGAACCCGGCAGCTCATTGCTGATCATTGGCAAAACTTCGCGGATGCTTTTTGAGACTTCTACCGCATTGGCGCCCGCGCGGCGATTGACTGCGACGATTACAGTTGCGGATGGCACTTCATAGCCCCGCACCCAAAAACGCATGTTGACGCGTTCGTCCTGAACTGAATCCTTGACCGTAGCCACGTCGCGTAGATAAACGGGAGCGTTGCCGTTGCCGCCGACAATCAGGTTGCTGAATTGATCGGCTGTCTCCAGTTGTCCCTGTGGGCGCAGGATGGCGGTGCCTGAATTACTGTCCAATTGGCCCGCGCCGGTGTAACTGGTCCCGTTTTTAATCGCGGCGCTGAGGTCGTCAATCGTTATTCCGCGGGCCCACATCGCCGAAGGATCGGCCTTGATGCGAATCGCCGACTTGGTGCCGAAAACATTCACTCGCGACACGCCGGGCAGGATGCTGATGCGTTGGCCCACCTGCGTGCTCGCATAATCGTAAAGCTGTCCCGAGGTGACCGAATCGCTGGTTAAAGCGATGTACATGATCGGCTGATCGTTGGGATTGCTTTTGGAATAAGTCGGCGGCGACGGCAGATCCGACGGCAGGCTGCCGGCCGCCTGTGAGATTGCCGTCTGCACGTCAGTCGCCGCGGCGTCGATATTTTTTTCGAGCGCGAATTGAAGCGTAAAAGTTGCGACGCCTTGCGTGCTCTTGGAAGTTACCACCTCGAGCCCGTTGATCTGCATGAACTGCCGCTCGAGCGGCGTGGCGATATTGTTCGCGATTGTGTCGGGACTGGCGCCGGGATAACCGACGGTGACTTGAATGACCGGATAATCGACCGCCGGCAGATCGTTCACCGGCAATTGAGTGTAAGCAAGAATGCCAAACAGGATTACTGACAGCGTGAGGACTGCGGTCATAACGGGCCGGCGAATGAATGGCTCAGAAAGGTTCATTGCTTCGCCTCACCACTGCTGCTCGTTTGATTCCCTTCGCGCGCTTGCTCGATACGCACTTTGCCGCCCGGAGTGACTCCCACCTGCCCATTGATGACGACTTGCTCGCCGGCGGCAACACCCTGTTCGACGACAATCAGATCGCCCTGGCGCTGGCCCAACGTCACTGGTCTTTG
>QHXH01000372.1:359-3754 GCA_003222855.1 Acidobacteriota bacterium | reverse complement strand
GTTTGGTCAACAAGCTCATCGTAATTTACTGCGAGAAATCTCGTGCAGCGGGCATCGAAATGCGTCGGATCTTCTACGCCAGTAAAATATCCGGGCGGCAATTTGCCCGTTGCCTTCATCCGAATCTTGTCCAGCATTCGCGCAAAATAAATGAGACCTTTCGTCTCGACGTAATCGCTACATGGAGTCTGAGTTTGCATTGCAAGGAAAGCTTCTGACCGAGTGGCAAAGTGTCAACAGACCACTTAAAGTGAAATGGCCAGACCACTTCGGCGGCGGCTTGCGGCGACCGGCAGTCTCGGTGATTACAATCCGAATCGTGAAACGAGTTACAAATAGAAACTCAAGTCAGAAGAAGCGGCGCCGCCATTCAATCATGGCTTTTGAAATGGTTCGGCTGAATCACGCTGCGACCGAGCCGCTTCATCAACAGCTTTATCGGCAGATTCGCGATGAATTAATTTCAGGAACCTTCAACAACGACTCGTCCCGGCTTCCTTCCTCGCGCACGCTGGCCAGCGATCTGGGGATATCGCGATTCACTGTAAACCTCGCTTTCTCGAGGCTTCATGCCGAAGGCTATCTTCAATCGAAAATTGGATCGGGCACATTCGTCGCCGAGCCGTTGCCCGAAACCTTCCTAAGTGCGCGGACAGCAAAAGCAGCACCACACGTCGAACGCCGGGCTCGCCTGTCTGATCGTGTAAGAAATATTCCGGATCAGCGGGTTGGAAAACAATTCGATTTTGGAATTGCCGGGCCACCCGGTGTGACATTCGTCCCTGCTGTCACAGCGCTTGACGAATTTCCGATTGAAATATGGGAACGACTCAGGGCACAGGTCCTCGCAAAAAAGGGCGCCCATCTGCTCCAGTATGCTTCAAGTCGTGGCGACCCCGACCTGCGCAAGGCGCTCGCAAATTATTTGTGTGATCATAGAGGTGCGCGCTGTCATCCAGACCAAATCATCATTACCGCCGGGACGCAGCAGGCAATGATGATCAGCGCGATGGCCCTCGTAAATCAGGGTGAGGTTGCGTGGATCGAAGATCCAGGATTCTACCAGGCTCGCCGAACTTTTGGCTTCGCTGGGGCAACCGTCGTTCCAAGACCGGTTGACCGGGAAGGAATCACAATCGCGCGGCCATTGAAACAACGCTCGCCCAAAATCATTTACGTGACCCCTTCCCATCAATTTCCGCTCGGCATGACGATGAGTCTCGCGCGAAGAACGGCCTTGATCGATTTTGCGCGTGTCTGCGACGCTTACATTTTCGAGGACGATCACAACTCGGAATTTCGTTATACCGGTCCGCCGCTCCCATGTTTGCAGGGCCTCGATAACGTTGGTCGTGTTATCTATTCAGGCACAATGAGCAAGATCCTCTACCCATCTTTGCGGCTGGGTTACATCCTGGCGCCAGAGCAATTGGTCGAACCAATGATCAAGATTCGGGCTGTAATGGATCAACATTCACCCGCGATTGATCAGGCGACGCTGGCTCGATTTTTGACCGAGGGATTTTTCCTAAGTCACATAAAACGGATGCGAAAAGTATATTCGGACCGAAGAGAATTCTTTATCGAACAATTCAACAATTTGTTAGGCAAGTACTTCATTCTGGAAGTTCCGGAAGCTGGACTGCACTTCGTCGCGTGGGTGCGACAGAAAGAACAGATGCCGTTGATTACACGCGTTTGCACAGAGATCGGTATCAGGCCGTCGCCATTGTCGTCCTGCTACATGAAAGCCGAGGCGGAGCTCGCACTCACTTTCGGGTTCGCCGCATGGTCGCGTGCGCAAATTCGCGAAGGTCTTAGTAAGTTCGCCGCGACACTCAATTCGAAATTGAAGTAAGCAATTTGGGCAAACTGCCACCCTTGGGAGGCGCGCTTAACCGCGCCGCCGGTCAATTCCTCTGCCATCTGATCCTGCGAAGAGCCGCTAATTCTCGTCGCGGGATTCGCTACTGACTTACAAGCGAAGTGGCTTGTACGAAACCTGCGAAGTGGCTATGGCAGTGACACCTGAGCAGTTCCTAAAGTGTCGTCATGAAAATTCAACAAAGGAGACAAACATGACAACACAATTCAAAACCAAAGTTCTCTTCATCGTGCTGGCTGGCGTCTGCTGCGGAGCGGCTCTAGCGCCGGCGCTCGCACAGAGACCAGCGCAGACGAAGGCGAGAACACAATACCAGGTGTCAAACCTCCCCGGGCTTGGCGGAACGAGTAACGGGGGAAATAGTATTAATGACCAGAGTTGGGTGGCAGGCTATTCCAGACTGCCGAATAGGAACCGGCACGCTGCGCTATGGCGAAACAGTTCGCTGACCGACCTCTTCACACTCGGTGGACCAAACAGCAGTGTCACGTGGAACGTGAAAAACACCGCGGGAATCATCGTGGGTATTTCTCAGACCGCCGATCCTGAGCCTCTCGGAGAGGCGTGGAGTAGCGCGGCTTTCTACAGTACGCCTAACAACGTCGGCTATATCAATCTCGGGTTCGTTTGGCAAAACAACCAGATGAGGGGACTTCCCCCATTTCCGGGCGGCAATAACGGCTTTGCAACCGGAGCCAACAACTTGGGTCAGGTGGTCGGGTGGGCGGAGAATGGTGTTCATGATGGGGCGTGCGTCTCGCCACAAGTACTCCAGTTTCGTCCAGCCGTGTGGACTCTGGGACCTCCGGATCAGATCCAAGACCTGCCACTAATCCCCGGCGACAGCTCAGGAGCTGCGACGGCGATCAATGATAATGGTCAAATCGTGGGCATTTCCGGTATCTGCGATCAGGCCGTTGGAAGACATACGGCCAAGCATGCTGTGCTTTGGGAAAATGGCACCGCGACCGATATTTATCCAAATGCGCCAGCCCCGTGGTGGAATACGCCGACAGCAATCAATCAACGCGGTGATGTTGTCGGGTTTGATGGCGACCCTGCGTTTGTTGAAGGCGACATCGTACACGCTTTTATGTGGACCAGGGAAGATGGTATCCGACAACTAAAACCTTTGCCAAACCGTACACCAAAACACGTAGACAGTGAGGCCTACGGTATTAACGAAACCCGCCAGGTGGTCGGTGTTTCATGCGACGCAGACTTTGTTGATTGTCGTGCCGTCATTTGGGACCACGGCAATACACCCACAGACCTCAACGATCTCAAAGGCGGCTATTCTGCCGTTCTCGCACTTGCTAAAGACATAAATAATAAGGGAGAGATTACAGGTAGAGCTGTCGACCCAATTACGGGCGTGTTAACGGCATATTTGGCGGTACCTTTTAGCGGGCAATAACGAAAGGACGGATTGACAGAACGTGGATGCCGGATCGCGACTCGCGAGATCGTGATCCGGCATTTCGGGTTCTGCCAAATCAGTTCTGAAAAA
>QHXH01000372.1:0-346 GCA_003222855.1 Acidobacteriota bacterium | reverse complement strand
AGAAGACTGTAGCGGCGGTCTACGACCGCCGATCTTTGCAATCTGCAATTTTGCAATCTACAATCTCCGATTGCCTGGGGGCATAGCTCAGTTGGTAGAGCGCCAGCTTTGCAAGCTGGAAGTCAGGGGTTCGAATCCCCTTGCCTCCACTTGAAATTTCCGATTTCAGATTGCCGATTTCAGATTTTTGAAAATCGACGCTTGCGCGCGACTCCTTCCAACTCGAAAATCGACAATCGTAAATCTAAAAACCGGCGGCTCTGCCGCCGACCCGGGCCTGTAGCTCAGTTGGTTAGAGCATGCGCTTGATAAGCGCAGGGTCACTGGTTCGAGCCCAGTCAGGCCC
>QHXH01000371.1 GCA_003222855.1 Acidobacteriota bacterium | reverse complement strand
ATTCTGCGTTTCATTCCGATCGTCAGAGTGGGAACGCCGCCGGGACCGATCGTAAACCTCATAATGTTCGCTCTGATGATTGTTGGCCTCGCGCTGTCGCTGTGGACGCGTGGCGATCAAGCGACGTCTGTGTAAAGAAAAGCCGCGGAGAAGGGAAGTCTCTCCGCGGCTTGAAAGCTGTCCGACAAACTTCAGTTTGTCGCAACCGAACGATAAGCTAAAGCTTGTCGGACAGTTATCTACGTTCCCGTCTCCCAGCTTCCCATGTACTCGAGCTGTTCTGAAGTCAGCGTATCGATCGACAATCCCAAAGCGCGCAATTTCAGGCTCGCAATTTCCTGATCGACTTCGGCCGGCAGCAGATGAACGCCGGGTTTGAGCTCGCCCTTTTTCTTTACCAGGTACTCAACCGACAGAGCCTGGTTGGCAAAGCTCATATCCATTACGCTGGCCGGATGGCCTTCGGCGGCGGCGAGATTAATCAAGCGGCCTTCGCCCAGAACCATCACGCGATTGCCGTTCTTCAATTTGTACTCTTCGACAAACGGACGAACGTGAGTCGGCTCTCCCGAAAGTTCGCGCAAAGCAACCAGGTTCAATTCAAGATCGAAGTGGCCGCTGTTACAGACGATCGCGCCGTCTTTCATCTTTGCGAAATGCTCGCGATCGATCACGTGACGATTTCCGGTTACCGTGACGAAGATGTCGCCAATCGAAGCGGCCGCGGAAATCGGCATGACTCTGAATCCATCCATCACTGCTTCGACGGCTTTGATTGGATCGACTTCGGTGACAACCACATTCGCGCCCATGCCGCGCGCTCGCATCGCCACACCCTTACCGCACCAGCCATAGCCAACCACCACCAGGTTGCGTCCCGCCAACAGGATATTCGTCGCGCGAATAATCCCATCGAGCGTCGACTGGCCCGTGCCATAGCGGTTGTCAAAAAAGTGTTTCGTCTGCGCATTGTTCACGGCAATTGAAGGAAACGTCAGGACGCCCGCTGTCTCCATCGCTTTCAAGCGAACGATTCCGGTCGTTGTCTCTTCGGTCGTGCCGACAATCTTTTTGGCGAGCTCGGGTTTTTCCTTGATTAGCGTCGCGACGACGTCAGAACCGTCATCGATGATAATGTCGGGCGCGAACTCGAGCGCCGTCTGCACATGTCGACGATAAGTGTCGGTCGTCTCGCCCTTCATGGCGAACACGGGAATCCCGCAGTCGACAACCAGCGAAGCGGCGACATCGTCCTGGGTGGAAAGGGGATTGGAGGCGATGAGCAGAGACTCGGCGCCCCCGGCTTGTAGGGTGCGGGCGAGGTTCGCAGTCTCAGTCGTGATGTGCGCGCAAGCAATCAGGCGCACACCCTTCAACGGTTGCTCAGAGCCGAATCTTTCGCGTATCAAACGGAGGACCGGCATTTCGCGCTCGGCCCAATCAATTCGCTTCTTGCCCTGGGGCGCAAGCGAAACATCTTTTATGTCGTGTTCAATAGCAGGCATTGCTGTACTCATTATCTGGTTCCTTTGAAGATAAAATTGCCACAGAGGCGCGGAGACACAGAGCATACAAGAAAACCGTTACAACTTTTGTAATTCTCTGTGTCTCTGCGTCTCTGTGGCTGGTCAATTAAACACCCGCCGCGGTGCGCAACGCTTCCGCCTTATCGGTGCGTTCCCAGGTAAATCCGTCGCCGGTGCGGCCGAAGTGACCGTAAGAAGCAGTCGCTTTGTAAACCGGGCGCCGCAGATTCAGCTCTTCAATGATTTCTTTCGGCGTGAGCGGGAAATGTTTGCGGACGAGATCGGAAAGTTCTGGCTCGTTGATTCGGCTCGTGCCTCTGGTATCCACATAAACCGACACCGGTTCAGCGACGCCGATCGCATAAGCAAGTTGGACTTCGCACTTGTCGGCCAAGCCTGCTGAGACAATGTTCTTGGCAATGTAACGCGCCATGTACGCAGCGGATCGATCGACCTTGGTCGGGTCTTTGCCAGAGAACGCGCCGCCACCGTGGGGAGCGTAACCGCCGTAGGTATCGACGATGATCTTGCGGCCGGTCAATCCTGAGTCGCCCTGGGGACCACCGGTAACAAACCGTCCCGTGGGATTGATGTGATACTTGGTCTGGTCGTCCATGAGATCGCCGGGCACAGCGTGTCTGATAACGTGTTCGCGAATCTCTGCGCGAAGCTGTTCGTTGGTTACTTCTGGCGCGTGCTGTGACGAGATGACCACAGCGTCGACGCGAAACGGCCGGCCATCGCGATATTCGACAGTGACTTGCGACTTACCATCGGGACGCAGATAAGGAAGCTGGCCTGACTTTCGAACCGCGGAAAGCCGCAAGGCAAGTTGATGCGCCAACTGAATCGGCAGCGGCATCAGCTCAGGCGTCTCGTTGCAAGCGAAGCCGAACATCAAACCCTGATCGCCGGCGCCGCCGGGATCAACTCCCATGGCGATGTCAGGTGATTGAGCATGAATGGCGGACAGGACAGCGCAGGTGTCGCAATCAAAACCATACTTGGCGCGGTCGTAACCAATCTCTCGAATCGTTTCTCGGGCGACCTCGGCATAGTCGACCGTCGCCTTGGTTGTGATTTCACCGGCTACGATGACCATGCCGGTCGTTAATAATGTCTCGCAGGCAACACGCGACATCGAGTCTTGCTTAAGAGTAGCGTCTAAGATGGCATCCGAAATTTG
>QHXH01000370.1 GCA_003222855.1 Acidobacteriota bacterium | reverse complement strand
TGATCATGCTAATGGAATCGCTCAGGCTGCGGGCGATGCCGAAGTCGGTCACCTTCAGTTCGCCGCGAAGGTTCACCATCAAGTTCGATGGCTTGAGATCGCGGTGAACTACCAGGGCGTGGCTATGGGCGTAATCAAGCGCGTCGCAGAGTTGCTTAGTCCAATCGCCCAGCTCCCAGCACTCAAAGATTTTGCTCGGACGGTCGCCGCGAATGTTCGAAAGCGTGTCGCCATCCACGTATTCCATCGAGATGCAGCCTGAAGTCTCGTCGTGAACGAAATCGTTGATCCGCACAATATTTTTGTGGGTGAGCTCGAGGCTGCGATTAGTTTCGCGCTTCAAGTCGTTGAGCAAGCCCCGATCGAAGAAGACGAGTTCAGGCAAAAATTTCAGCGCGACCTCACGCTCCAGCACATCGTCGCGCGCCAACCAAACGACACCCATCCCGCCCCGCCCCAGAATCCGTTTCAGGGTGTAGCGATTGAACAGCTTTTGTCCGGCGACAAAATCCCGAAGAGTTGCGTCCAGCCCGCTGTGGGGGGGCATAAGCTTCACCGCGGCAAGCCTAACCATACTGGCTCGAGAAATAAAGACCTAAAATGAAGATGGGACGCTTGAGAGTGGAGTTTTTTGTCGATCTTGCCAACAAGAACCAATACAATTCTTTAGTCATGGCGGCGGACGAGCTAACACCGCGCGGCGGTCCACCAACCACCCGCATTAAAAAGGAAGAAATGCATGGCGCCTGGCTGGAAACGGCTGGCGAAAGGTTTCCCATTATCGGTAATTGTTCTATTGGTAGGGGGCCGAAAAGTACGATCGTCCTGGACTCGCCAAAAGTGTCGCGTCGGCACGCCATCATCAATGTCCAGAATATCGGAGAATTTTGGCTGATTGACCTCGGCAGCAGTAACGGCACGTTCGTGAACCACCGCCGCCTTCAGCAACCGGTCCGGCTGACCGATCAGGACCAGGTAGTCATCGGCGACCGCATATTCATTTTCCATCAGCCGGAGGAAGTCACGGATGAATATCGGACCACGTTTGCCGAACGCACCATTCGCGAGATAGCCAACGTTCCGTGCTGGTTGCTCGTGGCCGACATCGAAAATTTTACGCCGTTAAGCCGGACTCTAACAACCGACCAACTCGCAGTTTTGTTCGGTAGTTGGGTAGCGACGTGCAAAGAAATCATCGAGGGCAATAACGGTACGATTGATAAATACCTAGGGGATGGATATCTGGCCTATTGGCGGGATGGTCCAGGTGCGACGAAAAATGTTGCCAGTGCGCTCACGCAGATGAAAGACGTTCAGGCGCGTAACGAACCGATCTTTCGGATTGCTCTGCACTTTGGATTTGTCGCGGTTGGAGGTATGCCCTCGATGGGCGAGGAAAGCTTGATGGGCAAGGAAGTGAATTTTGTTTTTCGGATGGAAAAACTTGCTGGCCAACTCAGTGTTTATCGGCTACTAAGCGACGCCGCCAAAGTTAAACTGGCAAAACTCGTCACGGCTGAACCTCTCGGCGGTCACGAACTAAAAGGATTCGAAGGCAAATACGAGTTTTCGAGCTGCTGAATGTTTGTGACACGCGATTGATTTCATCGCGCCGCATTCAACTTCTGAGAAAAATCGGCGAAGGCCCTGGAGACTGCTTTCGGGAACTGAGTACTGAAATTCGGGTACGGGATCATAGAAGACCCTGAGGCTGATATTGTTTGAATCGTCCGCCCAGCGCTGTTTTTGAACGTTGCAACGAAGGAAACGGTATTTGTCGTAAAGGAAACGGATCCCACGTGTGCCTGAAGATCAAAGAGCATGGTTAGACCGCTTTTTCCTGAACCACCTCCACTCAAGATCGACACATTACTGAATCGCGTCGATAACGATTGGCGCAGCTGCCCCAAAATTTCGTCGGGACGCACATCGCTTTTTCCGGCGAACGGCATGCTTTCGTATGTCTGAACATGATTCCTCAGGTACGCGATCGCAGCTTTAGTGTTGTCAGTCATAATCACCTGGACCGAGCGACTGTTCATGCCGGTCTCGGCAGTGGATGAGCTTTTGTCCGAGCTTTTAGATTCCGATCTTTGCTTTGGTGCGACAGGTTTCGGTGTTGCCTCTTCCCGGATCGGCGCGGGAAGGCGATGGGCACTTAGAAACAGCAACAGACTTCCGACAAGAACGCTCGTGCTGTTCTTCATCTAGCGTGCTTTTGTGGACAATGCTGGGCCAGCTTGTCCGCGGCGAAAAGTTGCCGAGTCATTCAAAAGCATACCTTTCATGGTGACCTGAGCGGTTTGGCCGTCGCTATTCGGGGTAAGTGTCCAGGTTACTTCTCCCATCATTCCGGAGTGCCATGAGATCGTGTTTCCATTAATGGTGGCGGGTCGGGTTCCGCCGCCCAAATTATGATTCAATTCAACTGATGTTGCGGTTGAATCGACCGTCACACTGGTCGGAACGTGACCGAGAAGACCCTGATTAACCTTTCCATTCCACATTCCGGCGAATCGCGCCGGTCCCTGCGCGGCTGGTGCTGGTGTAGCCTGAGTCCGGGTCTCTGTTTGCGCAGAAGGTTGCCCGGTTGTTGTCGATCTCTTGGAACGTTTTCGCTTCAGCGCTTCAGACTGTTCAGCTGCCGGTTTCGGCTTTTCTTCTTCCACGATTGGCGCTGGAAGTCGATCAACCCAAAGGAAGATGGATACAACTGTGACTAAGATACAGCCTGCTCTCATAAGTTAGGGCTACTCTTCCGGCGCCGCCGGAGCGGCACCAAAAGTCATGGTCATGGTTACCTCTTTGGCGCATTGGGGGTCTTCGTGCCATTGCCGGAAAGCAGTGACGGCTGCGTTATCTAATATTGGTGAACCAGCGGATTGACTGACTGTAACATCGATAACTTTCCCGGTAGCCTGATCGAATTGGAGAAGGTATTTGCCGGTGCCGCTGAGATGTACGCCTGCAGCTTCCGGAGGATAAATTGGCTTAGGTCCATCCAGATTCCGCGCTTTGCCAGATGGTCGCGGCGTCGACTTCGCTTCCGATTTTGTTTTTTCGGAGTCGCCCTCACTTTTCGACTTTGAATGTT
>QHXH01000369.1 GCA_003222855.1 Acidobacteriota bacterium | reverse complement strand
CGATTAGCAATTCAAACGACGATTTCGGTGGCCGGTTATGTCCCGACGGTGACAGGAGCGATCACACTTGTTAAGCCCGGAAGAGTTGGAAGATATCAACGAATGGCATGAGACGCTTTTGCGTGTGCGCTATGCCGAAACCGATAAGATGGGCGTGGTCTATCACGCTAACTATCTGGTCTGGTTCGAGATTGGCCGGACCGAGTTCTGTCGCGCCCGCGGTTTTTCGTACCGCGACATGGAAGAAGATGAAAACGCGTTTCTGGTCGTGGCCGAAAGCTATTGCCGTTATAAGGCTCCCGCTTATTACGATGACGTGCTGATCGTGAGAACTCACATCACTGAGCTGCGCCGCCGCTCGCTGCGCTTTGGATACGAGATTGTGCGTGAATCAGACGGCGTGGTGATCGCTGAAGGTGAAACCGGCCATGTGGTTACCGACTCAACCGGCCGCGTCCGCACTTTCCCGCCAGGATTTGCCGAACTGCTGCTGTCTGCCCCCTCGGAGTCGGAGAATGTGGGAGAGCCGGTCCCGGAAGACGAAGCGCCGTTGTAAAGTCAGGAAGAAAATCGGTCACAGATAAACACGGATTCACGCAGATAGGAAACAATTTCTAATCTGTGTTATCTGTGTGAATCTGTGGCTTATTCCGCTTGCCTTATGACGTGTGCGACAGATTGATCCGCTCAATCGAGCGCGCGCGTCCCGTCTCATCATCCACATCGACGACTGCGCCGCAAATGCGCACTTCGCTCTTCGAATGATCGGGTTTGCGATGAATCGGTGACGTAAAGCGATTGATGATGTCGCCTTTCTTCATGCCGATCACGCCACCGTAACTGCCGGTCATGCCCAAATCGGTAATGTAAGCCGTGCCTTCGTGGAGGATGCGCTCATCGGCAGTTTGTACGTGCGTGTGCGTGCCGAACACGGCCGACACGCGACCGTCAAGATACCAGCCCATCGCAACTTTTTCAGACGTGGCTTCGGCATGCATGTCAACGATCCGAACTTTGACGTCATCGGCCAGTGAAGTAAGCAATTCGTTCGCGACCCGGAAGGGATCGTCGGCAGGCTGCATAAAAACTCGGCCCAGCAAATTGAAAACGGCGATGCCGACTCCCTTTACTTTTCCGGTCCACATGGTGTTGCCGGGAGTTTGCGGGGGATAGTTTGCGGGACGCAGCAAACGCGGCTGTTTACTGATGTATTCGACGACTTCGTGCTTATCGAAAATGTGATTTCCGGAAGTCATCACATCGATGCCGGACGAGAAAAGCAAATCTGCTATTGCCGCGGTAATCGAAAACCCGCCGGCCACATTCTCGGCGTTCATCACCGTGAAATCGATCGCGTGCTGCTCTTTCAAGTCCTGCAAGCGATCCAGCAGCGCCGCGCGGCCCGGTTTACCTACGACATCGCCGATTAGTAGAAGCTTCATAAAAGCAAAGTAACGCAAGCTGTTAGCTTGCGCGCTCGCAAGTTAACAACTTGCGCTACTTTATTGGCAGAGGGAAAACCGCCTGGCCGTTCCGAAGTCGTAATTGAACCTGAGTAATCAGGTGGGTGGCCTTTTTTTCACCGCAACCCATCGGCTCTCCTTAACGATGAAGAAAAGCACTAGCTCGCGATGTCGGCCTCCCTTATTAACGACGTTGGCTCAATCATCGTAATCGGTGACGAACCCGGCAGAACATTTCCCTCCGCCAGCGGGGATATTAACACAACACAAGGTCAAGATTGAAAATTGAAAAGTTCAAACTGAAAATTGCAAATTCCCTCCGCTTATTGGGTCAGCCGACAAGCGGCAATTTGCACTTTGCAATTGCCATTTTTCAATTTGCATTCTAGGAAAGCTGGGTTGTCAGGAAGCACTAGCCGGCTGACTCATATTCCGCGGCGCCTTCAGCAAACGGTCGAGCATTTCTGAGCATTCGACGCTGCGTATGGCGAGTTGTTCGTCTGCCTGTTCGTGCGCTCTCCGCAGTTGGTGAAGTTCATCGGCGATATAAAGCGCCGCCAGAATCGCAACCTTGCGCGAATCTACCGTAAGCGTTCCCGACGAAATTTCGCGCATCCGCTGATCGACGTACTCGGCAAGATGCTTGAGATATTCCGGGTCGCCATCCGATCGGACCGTATAAGCCTGATCGTAAATCTCAACCTTGATGGTTGGCGACGCTTCCAAATCTCGGTCGAAGCCGCTTGCATCTCCGTTCATTGGCGTATCGCCTCCAGGATTTCAGGATCGGCAGCCGCGACCGCATCGAGCATGCCTTGCACCTTCGATCTAATCGCTTCACGTTCAGACCGGCAACATTTCGGGCTGACGCCAATTGCCGTTCGAGATCGTCTTTCTCCTGACGCAGAGCTTTGGTTACTTCTATCGTGCGATAGATTTTGTCTTCGAGGTGCGAGAATTTTTCAAGTCCGTTGGTTGCCGCCATTGGTTACTCCGAAGTCAGAAATGAACGCGCTGATTATGCGATCTCATGAGCAGGAGCGCAAGAATAAAGTGTCAGCAGCCCGCGCGGCTTTTGGAGTGCGCTGACTAGTCAGCGCTTCGAAAGCGGCGACTAGTCGCCGCACTCCAAAGCGAGACACTATCTAATCTCCGCGCTGAATGTTTTTTGCAGAGACTGGACGAGCGGCCAATGAACCTGATCGACTTCTTCATCCCGCAAAGTTCGATCGTCGGCGCGATATTCAAACCGCAGTGTCACCGATCGTTTATCATCCGGAATCCCCTCGCCTTCATAGGTTCCGACAAACGTGGCGCCGATGAAGTAAGCCGGCTTTTCAGCCTGTGCCGCGCCCATTAGATTCGCGACTGACACCGTGCGATCGACGAGCAGCGAAACGTCTCGCACGATAGAAGGAAAGCGGGGCAACGGCGAATATAGGACTGGACGCTCCGGCATTTCGAGCTGCGCCGTCAGGTCCAATTCCGCGACAAAAACCGGCTGCCGGAACTTGTAGCTGCCGGCGATCGTATCCGACAGTCGGCCGATCGTTCCGACCTGCGTTGAATCACTGAAAATCTTTGCTGACTGACCCGCGCGAAGATGCTTTACTGTCGCGGCTTCATACCTGAGTTCAGACAAATTAATCGCATCGCCAGCGGCTTCGGCGGCGCCTTTTAGATCGAGAAAATCCAATTCTCGCACTGGTTGCGCGCGGCCGGCTTCCCTCGCTCCGCCAGTCGCGACCAACGCGATTGCTTCGCGTTCGCGCGGCAATTCTCCTTTGTTCGCAGCCGCAAACACTCGTCCGGTTTCAAACAAGCACACGTCGCGAATCCCCTGGTTTAAGTTGTGCCGAATCGAATTCAACAAGCCCGGCAGCAACGTCTGTCGCATGGATGAAGCTTCTTCAATAATGGGGTTTGTCAATTTCACACTCGGGTGATTCGCGAGCTGCGGGATTAACTCGAAGGCATCTGTTGATTCGATGAAACTTAAGCTGATCGCTTCGTCGAACCCGCACGCAGATAGAGCCTGCCGTAAGGCGCGCTTTCGCTTTTCAGTAAAATGATATTCGCCGGCAAGGGTGGCCGGAGGAAGCCCGGTGCCGATGTTGTCATAGCCCGTGTGCCGCGCCACCTCCTCGACCAGATCTTCTTCAATCGAGACGTCGTGACGCCATGACGGAACTGTGAAAGTCAAAACCGAAAGCTCGTCTGCCCGAAGAACGAAACCGAGCGCATCGAGAATCCGCTTCATTTCACTTTCCGGAACGCTCAGGCTGGTAATCGTTTCGACTCGACTGGCGCGCAGGCTTACCGACTTTGATTCAAACGGTTTGGGATAGACATCAAGCGCGTCCTGGGTCACGACGCCGCCAGCCATCTCAGAGATCAAAGCGACGCATCGCTCCTGCGCCGCAAGCACGCCCTCGGGATCAGTGCCACGCTCGAATCGATGCGAGGCTTCCGTGTGCAAGCCGAGCATTCTTGCCGTCCGCCGGACTGATGAAGGATCAAAGTACGCACTCTCAATCAGAACGTCCACAGTCGAGTTTGATATTTCGGACTCTTCCCCGCCCATCACTCCGGCGACGGCGACGGCTTTGTCCGCGTCAGCGATCACGAGCACCTCGCGGTCGAGTTTTCGATCGACTCCGTCCAGCGTTTTGATCGTCTCGCCCTGGCGGGCTCGCCGAACGACGATGCGATTTTCCGCCAGCTTCGCCAGATCGAAGGCATGCAGCGGCTGCCCCAGTTCGTGAAGCACATAGTTCGTTATATCGGCGACGTTATTGATAGGTCGCTGGCCGATCGCTTCGAGCTTTTTCACCAGCCACTCTGGCGAGGGCGCGATCTTCACGCCGCGAACAATCCGCGCGGCATAACGAGGGCAGAGGTCGGGGTCGCGAATCTCTACTGCGGCAAAGTCTGTTGTTTTGTCTTTTGTATTGGGGACTTCGGACTTTGGACTTTGAACTTTGGACTTGTCGATGACTGACAGTTCGCGCGCGATGCCAACGTGCGAAAGACAGTCTCCGCGATTCGAAGGCACTTCGACATCGAGCACGAAATCATCGGCACGCGCTTCGACCGCATCAACAGCTAAACCGACATTCGTCAGCCGGTCTCGAATTTCCGGTGGCTCCAGCTTCGTGCCGGTGAGCTCGCGCAGCCAGTTGTAACTGATGAACATGTGCTTAGTTATCAGAGCTTAGTGCTTAGCCGTTGCCGAAGCTCTAAGAACTAAGCTCTAAGCTCTATCTATCGAAACTGCTCCAGGAACCTCACATCATTTTCGAAAAGCAGCCGAATATCGTCGAGTTGATAAATGCGCGCACAGGTGCGATCGATGCCGAGGCCAAACGCGAAACCGGTGAACTGTTCCGGATCGACATTCGCGGCGCGCAATACGTTCGGATGGACCATGCCCGATCCGCCCAGCTCAATCCAACCCGACTGTTTGCAGATGCGACAACCGCTGCCCCCGCAATTGAAGCAACTGTAGTCGACTTCCGCGCTCGGCTCGGTGAACGGAAAATATGAAGGCCGAAAGCGCGTCTTCGTCTCTGGTCCAAATAATCGATGCACAAATTCCGCGAGCGTACCTTTCAAATGCGCCATCGTAATTCCGCGATCAACGCAAAGTCCCTCAACCTGAAAGAACATCGGATTGTGTGTCGGATCAGGCGTGTCGCGACGAAAGACGCGGCCCGGCGCAATCATGCGCATGGGCGCGCCCCGCCGCTGCATCGCGTGAATCTGCACGGTCGATGTCTGGGAACGCAGAGCGAACCCTTCAGTTGTATAGAAGGTGTCTTGCGGGTCGCGCGCCGGATGACCCTCGGGAATGTTCAGCGCGTCGAAGTTGTAGAAATCAGTTTCGATCTCGCGATCATCTTCGACGAGGTAGCCGAGCGAAACAAAAATGTCCTCGATGCGCTGGCGCATTAAAGTTATCGGGTGCAGATGTCCGGGCCGCGGACGCCGTCCGGGAATCGTGACATCGATTGTCTCGCGCGCGACGCGGGCCGCAGCGGTCAGCTCCTGTAGCGTTCTTTCAGCTTCACCGATCTTGTCCTTGCTGGCAATCTCGATGAAGAGCAAGTACTGCGCGAAATGAGATCATGCATCAGGAGAAAGTCGTCCGATCGTTTTCTTCAGTTCGGCCCATTTGCTCTTGCGACCAAGATAGCGATGACTAAGAGACTTCAACTCAACTAAGAGCGTCTCCCCAGTGGCGGTCGTCAGCACTATGTCTGCGTCCTTTTTCGAGGGAGTATTAACATCGTGCTTCACAGCAAAAGGAGTGAAACGCTCAAACTCACGCTTGAACGCTTCCTCTATTAAGAGGGCCTCCTGCTTCTCGTTCTCATATTCTGTCGGTTGTGACATTGGACGATAGGTACCAGCGACTATTGAGCGAATGGTCAGAGCGTCCGCGCAGCGG
>QHXH01000368.1 GCA_003222855.1 Acidobacteriota bacterium | reverse complement strand
ATCAATACTTCCGCTGCGTTCTTCCTTTCCATCGAGTTCCAGCGCACGGGTCTTCTTTCCTATCTCACCAATCGGGCGGCATTTGGACCAAATAGTAACGGTTCTCCGGCCCCTGTTTTGTATGGTCAGTTCGAGAAGGAGACTCAGCAACTGCAAAAGGATCTGACCTTCGGCTCGGCAACTTTCGATGCGCAACTGGAAGCGAACAAGCAGGCTTACTTCAACGATTTCGTGACGCGACCTGAGTTCGTCACAAAATATCCCGATACTTTGACGAACGCCCAATATGTGGACAATCTTCTGGCCACAGCGAACCTGACGCCTGGCGAGACGAGGTTATTCGTTACGAGCCTAACCAACTCACAGGAGGTTCCGCCCACTACGCCGACACTCTCAGGAGGCGGTGCGCGTCCGGCCTCGTTCGGCACCGCGAAGTTTCAATTCAACGCGGCCCAGACGGCGATGACCTTCACCGCCACGATCAATAATATCGACGTGACGGGTTCGCAAACAGCCGACACTAACGACAATTTGATCGCCGCGCATATTCACGCGGCGCTATCGGTCGCTCCGGGCGTAAACGGTCCGGTCGTGTGGGGCTTCTTTGGGACGCCGTTCAACGACAACAATCCCAACGACGCGGTAAACACGCCATTCAGCAGTGGAGTCGGCGGCACGTTCAGCGGCAAATGGGACGCGCCCGAAGGCAACGGCACCACGCTGGCGGCGCAGTTAACGAATCTTCGCACAGGCCACGCTTACATTAATTTTCACACCACGCAATTTACCGGCGGCGAAATTCGCGGGAACATCCCAGCTGAGAATGCTTTCCGCGACTCACTGGTGGCCGGTTTGAATGGCGGGACGATGACCCGCGCGCAAGTGTTACGCGCGATTGCCGAGGCGGAAGAGTTACAAAATCGCGAGTTCAACGCCGCGTTTGTAGCCATGGAATACTTTGGCTACTTGCGGCGCAGCTGAAATGGTCAAGGCGTTCATTAGCTCATCTGAATTTCGCCAGCGATTTGGCGCAAGCTAATAGGTGCAAAGAGCTAAGAGCGAAGGGCCAGAGGCGAAAGTCCCTGGCCCTTTCTTTTCACCTTGCGCTGTTTCTTAGCACTTTGCTCTTTGCTCCTGGACTGATACATTTCCCGCATGACGACCGCCCTGCAAGTTCATGATGTCGCGAAGCAATATCGCACCTATGCGCGGCCCGGTGATCGTCTTAAAGAGTCGCTCACGCGCGGTCGTGTGCGAAGACACAAAGCGTTCTGGGCCCTGCACAATATTTCCTTTGAACTAGATAAAGGCGACATCGTCGGAATAATTGGGCCAAATGGTTGCGGCAAGTCGACGCTGCTGCAGATAATCGCGGGAACTCTCGAGCCAACACAGGGCGAAGTCTGGCACGAAGGCCGGATATCAGCACTGCTTGAATTGGGCGCGGGTTTTGACCCGGAGTTCACCGGTAGCGAAAACGTTTTCATGAACGCGTCCCTGCTCGGCTTGTCACGCCGGGAAACTGATGCCCTCTTTCCACAGATTGAACGGTTCGCCGAAATCGGCGACTTTCTTTATCAACCAGTCAAGACCTATTCAAGCGGAATGTACGTGCGTCTGGCTTTCGCGATCGCGGCGAGCGTCGAGCCTGACATCCTGATCATTGATGAAGCGCTCGCTGTCGGCGACGCGGTCTTTCAGCATCGCTGTTTGCGGCGCATCAAAGAACTTCACGAACGTGGCACCACCGTGCTGTTTGTCTCGCACGACGCGGCCGCGGTGCGCGCGCTGTGCTCGCGCGCTATTCTGCTGAACCACGGCCAAATGATTGCGGACGGAGCGCCGGCGGAAGTGCTTAATCGTTACCAGGAAATAGTTATGGAGCGCGAGCGGGCTTATGAAGCCGAATCAGAAAGCTTGTCTGAGAGTGAGTCGGCGCAGGCCGAATCGTTCGAGCCGCTTTCGTTTAGTTATCGTCACGGAAATCGAAGTGCTGAGATTGTCGTAGCTGAACTGGCTGATGCCAATAATCGTCGCGCGGAAATCGTTGATACCGGCACGCCCCTTACTATTAAAATATCGGCTCGATTCAATACCGACGTCGATGATCCGGTGATCGGTTTTCTGATCCGAAATCGTCATGGCATCAGCGCCTTTGGCACTAACACGAACGAGCAGCAGCTTGAATTCGGAGCGGTGCATCGCGGCGAAATAATGGAAGTGACGTTTGCATTCAATTGTTGGCTGGGTATCGATCAGTATTCGATTTCCTGCGCCGTTCACAGTCGCGACGGCGAGGCCTACGATTGGCTGGACGGCGTCCGCTTCTTTCGCGTCACCAGCCTGAGGTTGACTGAAGGGATCGCGAATCTGAATGCGACCGCCACCGCCCGTCGATTACATATGGCGGCGTCGCGGACTCACGCGGAATTGATTGAGACCGCACAGGTCTAGTTATGGACGTAGAAACAATTCTGAATCAAATTCGCGAGCGGGTGGTGTCCGAAGAAAAAGCGCGCATGTCTGGTACCAGCATTTCCACCACGGCTTCGTCATCAGATGGTTCGGTGGCAAGTTCAAATCAGAGCGATGCGCTAGCGCGATTGTCGGACCAGTTAACTGTGACTGGCCGTGCCTGGAATCGACTGCCGCCAATCTTCAGTAATCGCCGCGGCACTTTCGCTCGGATCGAGTTGTGGTTAAAAAATAAGTGCAAACCGCTGACGCGTTGGTTCACCTGGGAGCAAGTTAACTTCAACCGCGCCGTCCATGACGCTTTGAGTGACGTAACCAGGATCCTTATGGCCGAGGCGCAGGAACTGGCGGCGCTGCGCGCGCAACTGACGAATGAAGTTCGTCGAGAGTTCCTGACGCTGCGATCGGATCTCGACGGGCAAGCTGCCGAGCTGCGCGCGGTCAACAGCAATCATGCGGAGTATGAAGCGCGTTTGAAAGAAACGGATGCCGCGCTCGCTCGGATCAGCAACATGTTTGGCGCGTTCGCTGACGAAACTCGTATGGGGCGGTCACAGCAAGCGGAAGAAATTAATCGACGCTTATCTGAACTGGCTGCCGAACTGAAAGAAGAGCAGCGTGTTTGTTTCCGCCAGCTTTCATTGGAAGCAAGCGAGGCGGCCATCCTGGAAGATCGCGGCCGCCGCGCACTGGATGCGCGTTTGGAAAAGCTGGAAAAGTCTTTGCAGACGCGTAAACGCTGAAGCTGCCGATTATCATGCCGAACCACGACAAAAGTCTCTACACCCGGGCCGGAGTTTCGGACGTCGACGATTTCTATCGCACAAAGTTTGTCTCGGATGAAGTGCTGGACGCGCGTTACTTCAAAGCCCTCGATCGGTTCGACATTCGATTTGCGCGCACCATGTGGATCTACGACAACGTGCGCGCGGGCTCCAGCGTATTGGATCTCGGTTGCGGCGCGGGCATGCTCGCGCTGCTGAAACGCAAAGGGGTCACGCTCACGGGCGTTGATCTGTCGCCGGAATGCTCATTGGCGGCGCGCCGGAACGGCTATGACTTCACGATGACGACCAAACTGTCGCACCTTCCGTTTGCTGATGAAACTTTCGATTACGTAGTCAGCCTTGATGTCATCGGTCACATCGGCTTCGAAGAAAAAGACGCGGTCTTCTCAGAAGTAAGCCGCGTTCTGCGTCCCGACGGCGTCACCATGCACGGCATTGAGTGCACGGATCGTGCAGCGCGAAGGAATTACGAAGAGATGACCGCTGAGGCCTTGCAGAAGTTCGTGGAAATTGACGGGCATGTTGGGCTTGAAGAAGAGCAGGAGCATGGTCAGCGTTTCCTGCGCTTCTTCAAACACGTGGCCTGGGAGCCGCGCTATGCGCTGTGTTTGAGCAGCGACGAGTTTTTGAAACAGGCCGATAAGTACGGCCTGGAGTTCGAAGAAGATTTTCTCGACTATCTGCGCGGGCTTTCTTTCAATGAGCGGCGCGCATTTGATATGGCCATGGGTTATGTGTTCGGAAAGATTTCCGATTTTAATCTGACGCTCCCGAAAAGCGGCCTTTACGTCTTTTTGAAGGCTGCAGACGTTCCCCTGGGACCGTTCTATAACGAGCATCGGGATCGCGAAGCGCTATATTCAAGCCACGAAAGTCTGAAGGAGCTGACCTGTCTGGATCGAAACAGCGCCGTAACTTTCGATGATGGTTGGTATGAACCGAATTTGCTGCCGCCAATCGCGCGCTGGATGTCCAGGGAAGCACGCATTCGATTTCAGGCAAACGATCTCTCGGAAATCAGTCTTGACCTGACGACGCACATTCCGGATGTTCGCGAGCGGCCTCTCTTGTTGGAATTTATTTTGAACGACGAGCTACTGACCACGTTTCAGTTGTGGCGTAACGGGTGGTTGCGGATGAAACTATTCGTTCCTGAATTACTCTTCGCGCGGGCTGACGGAGACTTTGAACTTGAGATTCGCGCTGATCGGACGTGGCAGCCTC
>QHXH01000367.1 GCA_003222855.1 Acidobacteriota bacterium | reverse complement strand
TCGTTCTGGCTCGCCGGAGTCGATGACACGATGGTGGGCCTGGAAGATTTATCGCTGGCGCTGGCAGGCTCGCGCGATCAAGAATTCAGACTCTTGTTGGCCCACAACCCAATTATTCTCAGAAGGGCCGCGCGGGCGGAAGTGGACCTGGTTTTGAGTGGACACACACACGGCGGACAAGTTACGTTGCGCCCGGAAAAGAATCGTTCAGGCAAGCCGCGGCGGCGAATGTTGCGTGGACTGGGCCGGCGCGCGCACACGCAGATCTACGTCACGCGAGGCCTGGGAACGGTAGTGCTGCCGATTCGGTACGGCTGTCCTCCTGAAGTTTCGTTGCTGGAACTTCGCTGCATGCGTTAATGGCGACAGAGTGGATCGTGTAGCAAACGGCACTTCCCACGTCAGTCCGCAATCGCAAGTCTGGAATCTCCAAGTCTGGAATCTCAAAGTAGCAAAGTGTCCTCTCGAATCATTACTCTGCCAAATCTCCTGACCATCTTTCGGATGGCGCTGATTCCGGTTTTTGTTTCACTGCTCTTCTACCAAAAATTTCTGCTGGCGTTGGCTATCTTCATTCTGGCGGGAATCAGCGACGGACTGGATGGGTTACTTGCGCGGCGATTTCATCAACAGTCACCGTTGGGACGGATTTTGGATCCGATCGCCGACAAGATGATGCTGGTAACTTCGTTCGTGGTCTTGTCGATGAAAGGCGTCTACCCCGTACCAATTCCTAAGCATCTGCCAATTCCGTTTTGGGTAACAATTACTGTTATCAGCCGTGACGTGTTCATTTTGGTAGGCGCGGCGGCGATTTATATGGTGACGGGCTTTCGCGCGTTTCAGCCCTCATTGCCCGGCAAGATCAGCACCCTGCTACAAATTGTCGCGGTCGCCACAGTGATGCTCGCGGCGCAGACTCGCGCGGGGACCGGGTACTATCTTCCTACGATCTACACCTCAGTCTTCGCATTCACTCTCTTCTCAGGCCTTCATTACGTCTTCTTCGTATCCCGTTTGCTAAACGAAGAGCGCGATAAATAATCCACTCCAATTGGGTTGACAACAACGGACTCAGATATTATTCTAAGGCCGTAATCAACCGGCTCTTGTCTCAAAAGCCGGAATTAAACAGCGGAGTATTGCGAAAATGAGCAAGATTATCGGTATCGATTTAGGCACAACCAACTCGGTTGTGGCCGTAATGGAGGGTGGGGAGCCGGTTGTTATTACTAACGCCGAGGGTGGCCGAACGACGCCGTCGGTTGTGGCTTTCGCCAAAGACGGCAACCGTCTGGTCGGACAGGTAGCCAAGCGGCAAGCCGTCACCAATCCTGAAAACACTATCTATTCGATCAAACGATTTATGGGTCGCCGCTTCAACGAAGTGAGCGAAGAAATCAAGCAGGTGCCTTACAAGGTGCAGGGCACGGGCACGGGCGGTGATGTGCGTATCGTCGCGGGGGGCAAGGAATGGAGTCCGCCGGAGATCTCAGCGATGATTCTTCAGAAGATGAAACAGTCCGCCGAGGATTATCTGGGACAAAAAGTTGAGAAAGCGGTTATCACCGTGCCTGCTTACTTCAACGACTCGCAACGTCAGGCGACGAAAGACGCCGGCAAGATCGCGGGCCTGGAAGTAATGCGCATCGTGAACGAGCCGACCGCGGCTGCCCTGGCTTACGGTCTTGATAAGAAAAAAGACGAGACGATCGCGGTGTTCGACTTTGGCGGTGGCACCTATGACATTTCGATCCTGGAAGTTGGCGAAGGCGTAGTCGAAGTGAAATCGACGAACGGTGACACGCACCTGGGCGGTGACGACATTGACGAGCGGCTGATCGAATGGATCATCGAAGAATTCAAAAAGGATCAAGGCATCGATCTTTCGAAAGACAAGATGGCTTTGCAGCGGCTCAAGGAGGCAGGCGAGAAAGCAAAGATCGAATTGTCGTCAACGATGGAGACGGAAATCAATCTGCCCTTCATCACCGCGGATCAGTCTGGTCCAAAACACCTGGTGATGAAGCTGACGCGCGCGAGATTTGAGCAGCTCGTCGATCCAATTCTGAAGCGATTGACTCCACCGTTGGAACAGGCTCTCAAAGACGCAGCCATTGACGCCAGGAAAATTGACGAAGTGGTGCTGGTCGGCGGCTCAACCCGCATCCCGAAGGTTCAGGAGATCGTCAAGGGCTTCTTCGGCAAAGAACCGAACAAGAGCGTGAATCCGGACGAAGTGGTCGCCATCGGCGCGGCCGTTCAAGCCGGCGTCCTCTCGGGCGAGAAGACTGACATTCTGCTGCTCGATGTGACTCCGCTGAGCCTGGGCATCGAAACTCTCGGCGGCGTGTTCACGAAATTGATCGAGCGCAACACGACGATTCCCACGCGTAAGTCAGAAATCTTTTCGACCGCGTCGGACAATCAAACTTCGGTTGAAGTTCACGTGTTGCAGGGAGAACGGCCCATGGCGCCCGACAACCGGACGCTGGGCAAGTTTCATCTGGTCGGCATTCCGCCCGCACCCCGCGGCATGCCGCAAGTCGAAGTCGCCGGACATGGGGACGGGACGGGAACAGAAGATCACCATCACGGCATCGTCCGGTCTTAGCAAAGAAGAAATCGACAAGATGATGCGCGATGCGGAATCGCACTCGGGCGAAGATGCACGCAAGCGTGAAGAGATCGAGGCGCGCAACCGGCTCGATGGCTTGATTTATCAGATGGAGAAGACGCTGAACGAAAACCGCGAGAAGGTCAGCGCGGTCGCCGGCGAAGTGGAAACCGCAATCGCGGATGCGAAAAAAGCGATCGAAGACGGAACCGTCGAGCGCATGAACGACGCATTCAACGCGCTCCAGACGGTGTCGCATAAAATGGCGGAAGCCCTCTATCAGCAGACTGCTTCCGCCCCGGGCGGCGGCGAACCCACGACCGATCAATCATCGGCTGCGGGTGCTTCGTCTTCGTCAGCGGGTGGTGAAGACAACGTCATCGACGCTGAATACGTCGATGTCGATGAGGACAAGAAGTAGGTAGATTGCCGATTGCTGATTTGCGATTGCCGATTGGTCGCCGTCCTTGGTCAACCTCTAGTTTCACGGAAGACTTTAGGTCAGAGATCAGTCGGCATTCGGCAATTGGACTGGAGCGCAACCGTCCCGGTTGCCGTTTGATTGCAAGCGAGGACGCTTGCGTTGCAGTCAGACAACCCCAATTAAGTAATGGCCAAGGAAGATTTCTACAAAATTCTCGGCGTGAAGAAGGACGCCAAGCCGGAAGAGATCAAGAAAGCTTACCGGCGGCTGGCGCGGAAGTATCACCCAGACGTGAATCCGGGTGATAAAGCGGCCGAGGATCGCTTCAAGCAAATGAGCGAAGCGTTCGATGTTCTTTCCGATCCCAAAAAGCGCAAGGTCTACGATCGGTTCGGTCAATATTCCGACAATCTGGCAAACGCGGCCGAGGCCGGAGCGGGTTCGACCTATACGCGCGGAACTCCCTTCGATTTTTCCGGATTCGATTTTGGCGCAACGACTAATCAAGGTGGCGCCAGCGGCAGCTTTCGGGACATCTTTGCCGACTTGTTCAGCGGCGGCCGAGCTGAGCGCGAGCCGCCGCGGCCTCAACCGGAACGCGGTGCTGACATCGAAATGCCTCTGTCGCTGAGTTTCGAAGAAGCGATCACTGGTCTTACAACAAGTCTCATCGTCAACCGATCTGAGCAGTGTTCACGGTGTCATGGCGCCGGCGATACAGGTGGCTCAGTTGTGACTTGCTCAACGTGTAAAGGCACTGGGCAAGTGCAACGCACCGGCGGACGTCTGCGATTCAGTCAGGAATGTCCCGACTGCGGCGGCAGTGGCAAGCGCCGGCCTCCGTGTTCGTTATGCAAGGGCAAAGGTGTCTTGCCGAAAACTGAAAACGTCAAAGTGCGTATCCCCGCGGGTGTCGATACCGGCTCGCGCGTGCGCATCCCCGGCAAAGGTGAAGGCGGACGGCTGGGCGCGCCGCCGGGCGATCTGTACATCATTACTAATGTTGGCCGTCATCAGTATTTCACGCGCAAGGGCGACAACATTTATGTGACCGTGCCGATCACTGTGCCGGAAGCTGCGCTCGGCGCGAAGATCGAAGTGCCGACGGTCACGGGAAAGGCCCAACTGCGAATTCCGCCCGGCACGCAATCAGGGCAAAAGTTTCGCTTGCGCGGCCGTGGTGCGCCGTCATTGCGCGATGCGAGCGTGCACGGGGACCAATTTGTGGAGGCGCAGGTCACGTTGCCGAAAGTGATTTCGGAAGAGACGAAAGACTTGTTGCGTAAGTACGCGCAGATGAATGAAGAGAATCCGCGCGTGGTGATGGGACTGGAATAGCATTGCTGATTTCCAATTTCCAATTGCCGATTCAAAGCGACTTGATTTGAGCAAAGCCAATTGACAATCGGCAATTGGCAATCGGAAATGAAAAAGCGAGCCAAAACATTCACGATCAGCGCTGTCGCGGAAGAGTTCGACGTGCACCCGCAAACGTTGCGGCTTTATGAGCGTGAAGGCTTGTTGAAGCCTTCGCGTTCCGAAGGCAACACGCGTCTTTACACTGACACTGATCTGGAACGGCTGGAACTAATTCTTTCATTGACGCGTGATCTGGGAGTTAATCTTGCGGGCGTCGAGATCATCCTGAACATGCGCGAAAAGATGGACTCGATGCAGCGCGAGTTCGAACGCTTCTTTGA
The DNA here is from genome assembly GCA_003222855.1 of Acidobacteriota bacterium. Taxonomy (GTDB): domain Bacteria; phylum Acidobacteriota; class Blastocatellia; order Pyrinomonadales; family Pyrinomonadaceae; genus UBA11740. The sequence goes on along the minus strand of QHXH01000367.1, from coordinate 1,903 downwards.
TTATCTGCAAAGTCATGCCGAAGAATTTTCTCACTTCACCGAACCGCCACCCGAAGCAGGTGCGCTGGTTCGCATCAGCCGGCTTATCCGCGTGCCGGCGAAACGCCGTTCAGCCGGAAAATCATCACGCTGATGTCCGATATGACCATCCGATTTTTCTTTGCTTTCTTTCCTGGTTTCGGATTGCTCATATTGTAAGCTGTCCGAATGGATCGAATTGTGACGAATGAGTAGAATATCCGTCGTATCTTAATTTGCGGAACGATGTCGCGAGGTCAGTACCGGAACAATGGGCGTCGCTAAACTAACCAATCAAAATACGATCGTTCCGGAAAGCAAGTATGCGCACATCGAACGTGAGCGCCGCTATCTTCTGCGGGATTTGCCGGAAGGCTTGAACCGCGCCGATCATCACTTGCAGATTACTGACAACTACCTTACCGGCACGCGTCTTCGCATTCGCAAAGTGCGCGATCCGAAAACCAACAAATGGGTCGTCAAATTCACGCAGAAGTTCGCGCCGAATGAAAATGATCTGTCGCGCACAATGATCACTAATCTTTATTTGAATGCGACTGAAGCGGAAATACTTTCAATTTTTGAAGCGAACGAGATTCGCAAGAATCGGTACTACTTTGATTTCGCAGCGCGCCGGTATTCGATTGACATGTTCATTGGCGACTTGTTTGGTTTGGTCCTGGCGGAAACAAGCTTTGAAACCGACGAAGAGTTGGAAAACTTTCAGATGCCGCCATTTGCTCTCGCCGACGTCACCAACAACGAAATATTCTCTGGTGGCAAACTAAGCGAGTTGACATTCGCAGATGTTAAGAACGAAATTTTGCAGAGCGCGTTGCTCAACGCTAAGTCAGCAGCTAAGTCGTGAAAAATAAACTGCTAATAACGGCCGTTGTGCTCAGCGCCGCCCTCGCGGCCGGGGCGTGCCGGAAACAGACTAACGAGCAATCGCCGGTTGCCGCCGCCACGCCCGTTACACAGGATGCTCCCGTCGGAGGCACGGCCCAGGCTGGAAACAAATATTTTTTCCGCGGAACAATCGCCAATCTGTCGATCGAAATGCAGCTACTCCGCGATGGTGATCGGGTCAGCGGCACTTACTTCTATCCGAGAGTCGGTAAGAATATTGCGCTTGCCGGCAGCGTCGATAAGGATAACAACGCCACGCTCACGGAGTCTGACGAGACTGGAAAGCAAACCGGAGTATTCAAAGGACACTGGCAGACGGCTGCCGACTCGCCCGACCTTTCAGTCTACGAAATCGAGGGCAAGTGGTCGAAACCGGATGGCTCAAAGCAAACTGAGTTCATTGTTACTCAGCAGCCGTACGAATTTACCGGCACAGTGAGCGTCCTTCCGTATCCGCAGATTGAATGCGATTCGCGATTCGATGGTTTTAATCGCGAAGCGCGCGCCATGATTACCAAAGACGTGGGTGCGTTCAAAACGGCAGAGACCGAGACGGACAGTGGCGAAGCTCGCGACTTGCCGGCTGAGACGCAGAATTCGACCATGGAGATCGGGTACGATTTTCATTATGCGACCGATAACCTGATCAGTGTCGCCTTTACCGAAAGATCGTACTCGCGTGGAGCAGCGCACGGGAATTCAGTGACGGAGGTTTTGAACTATGACGTGAAGAACGCAAAGAAGCTTGCGCTCGCCGACTTGTTCATCGCCAAGTCTAAGTACCTGAACGTGATCTCGACTTACTGCCAGAAGGAATTGAAGGAACGAGCGAAGAAGCCGGACGCGATGATTCTTGACGATTTGATCGGGAGCGGCGCGGGACCGCAAGCCGATAATTACCGCGCCTGGTCGATCACCAGGAAAGGCTTGTGGATCACCTTCGATCCTTACCAGGTTGCGGCCTATGCGGCCGGAC
>QHXH01000366.1:1433-5533 GCA_003222855.1 Acidobacteriota bacterium | reverse complement strand
CGACGGGAACACACGCGCGCGGGCCAGGCGGGGTGGATTGAAGTGATTGCCGGATCGATGTTCTCCGGCAAGTCGGAAGAATTGATTCGCCGTCTCCGCCGGGCCAAGATCGCGCGCCAAAAAGTGCAGGTCTTCAAGCCGGAAATTGACGCTCGCTTCTCAAACGATCACATCGTCTCGCATTCGGAAATACGGCACGAGTCAGCAAATGTTCGGACCGCCGAAGACATTCGCGCTCAGGTCGAGCCAGACACCGAAGTTGTCGGGATCGATGAAGCACAATTCTTTAACAACGACTTGATCCCAATCGTGAATGAATTGGCGGAAAGCGGGGTTCGAGTAATCATCGCGGGCCTCGACCAGGACTACACCGGAAAGCCCTGGGAGCCGATGCCGCAATTACTTGCGATCGCGGAATACATCACCAAGACTCATGCGATTTGTATGAAGTGTGGCCAGCCGGCGAATTACACCCAAAGAATCGCTGCCGCAGTTGCTTCGTGCCACACGCGGACGCACCGACTATGCATGATGAGTAAGCCCCTGGTTGTACGCCTCGAAATTGCAACTCCGGGTTGTTGTTAAGAGAAAAGCTCCCGGTCACGAATCTTTCGAGCATTCACATAGTCTTCTTCAAACCATGTTTTCTCGCCTGGCTTTCGTGGTGGTTTCTTAAGCTGGAGCTTCTTCTTTGCCTGCTTCGCATCTGCCTGGACGACCCTGAATTCATAATGATCGAAGATGCGTACGGCCTCGATCATGTAGGACACCGCAATTCGCCGGTCGCGCATCATCAGCAGATTTTCACCGTTTGAAGTGTCTGCCGCGCCCGAGAAGTTGAATGAACCCATGTAAACGCGCGCGGTGGGCTTATCAAAATCGATGACCACGAACTTGTGATGCATGCGCACGCCGCCGCCGCCGGTGGGCTCAGCCTTAAATGGCTGCGGCAGGTTCTTTGCAAGCTCTTTCGGCGAGACCAGCACGACTTTGCCGTTCGGCTTAGCCACGTCAAGTCCTTTTACCGGGTGATCGGAAATGCCGTAAGAGAAGATTTGATCGTCGGCCTGCAATTTCTTGATCGCATCCTGTATGGGACCCGGAGTCTGATACAAAAAAGCCAGCGAGAAGAAGAGACTCGAAGTGGTCTTACCGACATCATCGCCAATAGACTTCAGCACAGCATTCTTTGCCGAGCGCGGCGAAAAATCGATGCGCGCATCAATCCCCGCCAAACCCAGATCATTCCAGTCAGCGGACGTTGTCTTGCTGAAACCTCCGACGTCGTCATGGGCCTGGTAGTCGTCGAATGCCTGCATACAAATCTTTACCGGACTCTTGCCGCTCAAGATGATCGCGTTGTTGTTCTGCACGTAGAAGCCGCGCCACGAGTGATTCGTTGATCCAACCACGGCCGCCTGGATCTTTGGCCCATCCACCACAACCATCTTGTTGTGCTGAAGATTTCCCATGTGCTGCCGCTTGATGTTGGCCGCTCCAAGCAACGTGTTGAGTTGATCGAACGCCTGGGTTTCCGCAGAGGTTTTGGGTTTATGCTCGCCTGAGTCGTCGATAATCATCTTCAGTCGCCCCTTAAGCTTCTTAAGGCGCGAGAGAAGTTCCGGAAGATTGAAATCATAAACAACCAGCCGAACCTGAGCCTTTGTGTCAGCAATGGCCTGATCGAGTACTTCCAGAATAGCGCTGCGCGCCTCGAACCCCATCCAGGCCAGCGCATCTTCGGCCTTCGGAAGAGTCGGCACGAAGGTGAGCCCTCCGGCTGCGTTTGTCGGCAGCAGTTTAGGGATCGCGTCTGCGCCATATCTGTCGACGAAGGCCTGCGACGATACAAAGCCACGGGTAAAGGTAACGTTGAGTTTGCCCGGATAAGTTTCGCGGCGAAGTTCGATCGCCGCCTGTTGCGATTGGCCGTAGCTCAACTCATCTTTGGCATTCATGAAGACCGGAGTGACCATGTAAGTAAAGTCGCCTGCCAATTCGGCATTGCGCGGAAAATGTACCCAGCGAAATTTCTGAATCGGAGAGAGACGCGTCGAGAGTTGATTGGGATTGACACTGTCATCCATGCCCGGAAAAGCAAGCCGGTTCTTCAGAACGAAGAACCTGTCACCTTTCGGTTCTTTGTATTCGATCGCGAACCCGACGAAATCCTTCGGCGGCTTGCCTTTCTTCCAATTCATCGCGATTAGCGCCATGCCATCGCCGCGATGCAGCTTCATTGTGAACAGTGCGGCCGCATTTATGCCGCTGACTTCAAATTGATCGGACATGTGAATACCTTCCGGATTAGTAATGATTTCACCTACTTGGTGGTCGAAGCCGGGATTTTGGGATCGCGTCTGCGCCGGCGGTTCATAAGAATCAATTTTGACCAGGTTCTTTCACAAAAGACCCACCTAACCTTAACGTTAATGAGAACTGAAACTGGCGACCGGGATCGGCCGCGGAAATGATACCGAAGGCGCCGGCTGCGATGCTGGTGAATGGAGTATTCGGTTGAACTTGATTGGCTTCCGTGCCGAGCGCACTTGGTAATGAAACATTTGGGTTATTGAAGTTTGCTCGGTTGAAAATGTTGAAGACTTCAATTTTCAACTCTGCCGACGTTTTCTCTTTGTAGAAGAGATAATGTGTCAAAGCCACATCTGTCTGAAAGCTCGCCGGCCCGCGTAATCGACCGCGTCTCATATTGCCAATCGTGCCAGGTGAAGGAATCGCGAACGCTTGGGGGTTTAATAAATTAATTCCCGAATGCAGATAAGGAGGAATCCCGGGAATGAGATTTGGGGTTCGAGTTCCGCCCGCTGCTCCACCACCTGGCACATTGATGACTGCGCGGCGACCCACGGCCGGCATCGAAAAAAACAGCCCGCCACCATCGACATAAACAACATCTGGTCTGTCGAGCCGTACGATTAAGGGCAATCCGCTGCTGGCGACAATCGAGGGCGCAATCCTCCAGCCCCACAGCAAACTATCTCGCGGACGCCCTAATTGTTCCCACAGATTGTAAACGCCTGAAAGCTTAAAGCTGTGCCGCGCATCCGATGTGTTATACCCGAAATCCGAATTGAGATTTAGCGGATCGCTGATTACCGCTCCGCTCACATTTCCAACGTTGCGGCTAAGCGTGTATTGAACGTTCAAGTCCGCAAGTTTTAACCACGCCGGCAAGTCAGCATTTGGTTTAGACTTTGTATTTCTTTTTAGCTGGAGCGTAAGCCCGTTATAGTTACTGCGTCCGTCGCTATTCCGCAAGAAAAACTCGCCGAAGGGCTTGAACACTTGGCCATTCCGCACGATGTCGAATTGGCGTATGACGATGGCGGGTTGAGTTGGGTCAGGATTGGTGTCGACTCGGATAATTTGGTTGGCGATTCCCGCCAACGGAAGATTCCTGCCCACGTTGCCCGTGTAGAGCACCGTAAAATCAAAACCTTTGCGCGTTCTGGTCACCGATGATTCCCATTTGTAAGCGCGCTCTGGAATTCTAAAGTTACGCGCAAATACAAGCGGCTGGAATTGACGCGTGTCAGGATTATCAGTGAAGAACTTGATGATGTCCGCAGGGTTCGTCGGATAAGCGCCGCCATTAATGCCGGTGCTGAAACGATCGCTGTCGATTGGGATCAACAAGTCGCCAAGCTTCGGAACGCCAGAGTAAATTCCGATTCCGGCGTGTAACTTGAAGATATCGGTTTCCTTTGGATTGGAGCTAAAATCGATACCAAAGCGCGGCTGGAAATTATTTTTTCTTGAGGCATAGAAACCGGTGCCAGCAGGCAGAAAGACGCCCGTTTGGGGATCGACCAAGACCGCGCGGTTATCACGTTCACGAACTGATCCAAAATAATCGTGGCGGACACCGTAGGTTGCCTTAACTCTGAGCGACAATTGAGAAGCGATTTGCAGATAGCTCAGGTAACTCACTTGTTTCGCGTGACGCGGCCCTTGTCCAGTGCTAAAAGGACTGGGCGCACTCAGATCGGAGAGAAAAGTAATCATGCGTGGCGTTCCATCACGCAGCGACTTTGCGTTGGGAAATGTATAAGTCAACCCACCTAGTCGATCGAACGCGA
>QHXH01000366.1:0-1288 GCA_003222855.1 Acidobacteriota bacterium | reverse complement strand
TTGACCGTGCCGCTGATAGTCATGAGCGATTCCGAAAGAGCAGCATTCGTGGACGTGGGAATCTCAGCGTCCACGCGCACGGCAGTTTCATTCAGGCCAAATTTGAAATCGTGAATTATTCCCTTCGACGATAACCGTTTCCATTCTGCCAGGAAATCAGTGAAACGAATCTGTTGACGCTGTTGTCGCGCGGTGACGCCGTCCGGAACGACATTCGTCGCTACCTGCCGAAGAAATCGCAAAGTGAAATTGTCTGAGTTCTTGGGCAACTCTGTAAGCAGTTTGCTGGTTGCTCGTTCGTGCGTGGTGTCAAAGCGAATGTCCAACACGTTGGCTTGAACTGACGAGCGCCCTCGTCTTTTGGCCACAAGAAAATCCGGATTCAACGACGCGCCGGCCACGAGACTATTACCCGCTGGAAGGAATCCGCTCAACAAAGGCGCAGTGGGTCCCGATCCGCAAAGACACGACGCGTCAGCGGGAACTGCTTCATAGATGGTTTGTTCAGCGCGTCCTCTGACTCCCTCATACCCCATGTAAATGAATGAGTTCTTCTGTACCGGTCCACCAAGTTTTCCGCCAGCGCGAGTTCGTCTGATCGCGTTTCTACCATCGTAATCGAAAAAATTTCGGGCGTTGAAGAAGTCATTGCGATGGGCAGCGTATAACTGGGCTTGCCAACTCTCGATTCTTCCGTAGGTCTTCCCCTCGATTAACGTCCCGGTGCCTGGCCCAAATTTCGGCTCGAAAGCCTTGCTCTTATTGCCTGAATTATCCACGTCGTACGCTGCTTCCGGTTTTTGAAAACCGCTGACGGCGTCAAGCGCGCTATCTCCTAAAGGCACGTCCACCATCGCCGTGGCGTCAACGCCATCGAGTCGTGCGTTCTGCTGATCTTTTCCCTTTCCATCGATGACGACCTTGCCGAGAGCCGCGGACCCGATGGCAACGGCGCCCGGAACGACCTGCAACAATGGCGTCAGGTCATTGTTCAAATTCGGAAGGGCCGAAAGTTGTTCGGGTGGCTCTTCGTTTATCGAAGCCACGACGATACGTCCTGGGACGTTTGTTTCTAATCGGACCGTTACACTTCGCGCTTCAACTATTGTAATCGGCACAGCTTTGGCAAGCGTGACAGCAAATCCTAACGCCACAACATCTATGCTGTAGGAGCCTGGTTCGAGGTGGTTGAGGAATGCGATTCCATCTCGTGACGTAGTCCTTTCCAGCCGTGGACCACGTCCTCTTTGGTGATGATTACCGAGGCGCCAGCGACGGGAATGCCGTT
>QHXH01000365.1 GCA_003222855.1 Acidobacteriota bacterium | reverse complement strand
ATTTATTTGCCAAGCAAACCACGACGAAACACGAACACAAAACCAATCCACACGAACGCCGCAAGTCGGATGAGTCAAAGCCTTGATCGACGCTTTGAGCTAAATGTTCACTAAAATGATCAATTCCGTTCGCACTCGCCTTACTCTTTGGTACGCCGGCGTGCTGGCTGTTTCTCTCATCGCGTTTGCGTTACTGGTGTATTACGCGGCGGCCAACGTTTTTTATGCGAGGCAGGACGAGTCTTTACGATCGACCACGGAAACTGTGGCCAGCGCTTACATTCAGGAATTAGAAGAAGAGCAATCGATCGCGAAGGCCAACGAAGTTGTGTTGGCGGAAATGATTTTCCCCAATCGCTATGTCGAAGTCACAGACTCGGCCGGACGAGTTGTCGCGTGGTCAGGCAACCTGGCCGGTCATGTATTGACCCTTTCGCAACAGACTCTAAGCGATGCGCGCCAGCGATCGATCAGTTTCACGGTCGTTAACCAGTTACGAGTTGCGGTTGTGCCACTGTCGCCAAACAAAGACCTCGGCTACGCGGCGGTCGCGGAACCGCTTAGCGTCATCGATGAGGGCCTGCGTCATTTGCGGCGCTATTTCTTTGCCGGCGTGCCGCTGATTCTGCTGCTGGCGTCAGTGGGCGGTTACGTCCTCGCGCGCAAGAGCCTGTCGCCGATTAGTTTGATGGACCAGCAAACCCGCCGCATTACTGCAGACAATCTTTCGGCGCGGCTCGATGTAACCAATAAACGCGACGAGCTCGGCGGGCTGGCCACGACGATTAATGATTTGCTGGCGCGCCTGGAGAATTCTTTCAAGCAACAACAACGATTTGTGGCCGATGCTTCGCACGAATTGCGCACGCCGCTGGCGGTGCTGCGAGGCGAAACTGAAGTCGCGCTGGCCCAGCCGCGCAGCATTGACGAATACAAAGCGTCGCTAAATTTGATTAAGGACGAAGCCGAGAGGCTTTCGCGCATCGTCGAGGATCTTTTTATTCTCGCGCGGCAGCCGTTCGATGCGCCGGCGATTATGAGAGAACCCGTCAACCTGAACGAGGTTGTCACTGAGTGCGCGCGCGCAGCGCAGGTGCTGGCAGCGCGCAAGGAGTTGAAGCTAACGGTACATACAAACAAGCCGCTGTCGCTGATTGGTGACGACGAGCTGCTGCAAAGAATGATTTTGAACTTGCTCGACAATGCAGTGAAGTACACACCTGCGGGCGGTGAGGTATCGCTCGATCTCGCCGCGCACAACGGCGACGCGCGCATTACTGTGCGCGACACGGGAATCGGCATTCCGGAAAAGGACCAGCCACACGTTTTCGATCGCTTCTATCGGGTCGATAAAGCGCGTTCGCGCGCAATGGGTGGCGCTGGCCTGGGATTGTCGATCGCGCACTGGATCGCCGAGGCTCATGGCGGCACGATCAGTGTGGAGAGCAGCGCCGGGCGGGGCAGTGTTTTTACGGTAGAGTTACCGACATAAAGCAGATTTTCGTGTGCTTTCGTGGTTGTTCTTAGCCAACCCAAAAACGCTACCACGAACTTACACGAAGTTCAGCAATCATCAATACTTTAACCCTGCATACGTCGCAACTGCTCAATAAACTTCTGATTGCTGAACTTCCCCGCGCCGTCTTTCGTTAACGCTTTCAATTCGGCGAACAGCTTCTTGTCCACTTCCTTGAAATTGAAACATGACTTGCCTTGCATGCGCTTCCGAAGTTCCGGCGACATGTTCTTCAAGAGATCCGGCGAAGCATAGACGGACATTAGATAGAAGCTCACGTAGTTTTTCCCCAGCCGCACGCCGCCAAAACAAAGCGGTTGTTTGTTCTTCATCAGGTAGCGCGTGTTGAGCAGGTAATACTGATTAGTATCTTGAGAGACGTCCATCTTCTTCGCGTACGGCTTGAAGATCGATTTCAGTTGTGTGAAGACTTCGGTGAAGTCAGCTTTGCCGGGCATTGGCCTTAGTCCTCCGTTTCGATGGCGCGAGATAATATCAAAGTCGGCGCGACAAACAATCAAGTGTGATCGTTCCAATCCGGCGCTACCAATCTTCGGCGTCCGTCGGGCGAGAAAGTGATTCCGGGTTCATCGAGTTCCTTTCGATCCCACAGTTTGCACGTCACTTGCCGGTGCGCCTGGTCGAGAGCCTCACAATAATTCGTGTAAGTGCAGCGCCGCACTTCATCGCCATGGCCTGATCTGACTTTGCGAAACCAATCAGGATCGGCGAGCGCCTGGCGGGCCATGCCAATCATGTCTGCAGCGCCGTTCTGTAAAATCGATTCAGCCTGGTCGAAGGTGGTAATGCCGCCGGTGGCAACGATCGGTGTATTGAACCCAGCGGCGTTGACTGCCTGTTTGATTTGCGCCACCAGCGGCACTGTCCGGCCAAACGGCCCGCGCTCGTCCGACAAGGTCGTGGGCATGCATTCATAGCCGCTGCGGCCGGTATAAGGATAAACCGCCTGGGCCACCTTTGGTTGTTCGGCGTCTTCGAACTTGCCGCCTTTCGAGATTGAAAGATAATCGAAACCCGCTTTCGCGAATTCGACTCCGAAATAAGTCGCGTCATTGATGCGACTGCCACCCGCGATCACTTCATCAGCGAGAAAGCGAACGCCGATCACGTAATCGTGGCCCACTCTTTCACGAACGGCGCGATACACTTCCAGCGGCAGTCGCACGCGGTTCTCTCGCGGGCCACCATAAACGTCATTGCGATCGTTTCTCGCGCTGAGGAATCCCGCCATTGTATAGGCGTGCGCATAATGCAATTCCACTCCATCGAATCCCGCGTCGCGCGCGCGGCGTGCCGCATCAGCGAAAATTCGGGGCAGTACTTGCGGTAATTCTTTGATGTGAGGCAGATGAGTGTCCGTGACCCGCTCGCGATAGCCGAATCGCAAAGCTTCAAGCTCGCGATCGTCCAGCAGGCGCTCGATGATTTCTTCCGGCACTTGCGCGAGCCAACCGCGCACACGTTTTTCATCCGACTGGTTCCACGTCGAATCGCCAGTCAATTCAGATAGTGTGCCCCGATGATGATCGGTAATCTGAAGGAATCGCTGGAAATATTTTTTTGGATCAGGGCGACGCTTCACAGCAAGAAAATCGATGATCTGGATGAAGAGCTTCGTCTGACCGTCGCTGGCTTCGCGAACGGTCTCGACAAGCTTTTTCAGTCCCGGCAGAAATCGATCGTGACCGATGCGCAGCAGCGGCCCGCTGGGAATGTCGCGAATCCCGGTCGCTTCAACCACCAGCGCCGCGGGCCGGCCCTGGGCAAACCGCCGATACCAATCAAGATTATCTTGCGTGACAAATCCATCTTCAGTCGCGCGCCAGGGGACCATCGCCGGCACCCAGGTGCGACTGTCGAGCTTAACTGGGCCAATTCGGATTGGC